>JAZDHT010000001.1:0-2370 GCA_043805615.1 Patescibacteria group bacterium
TAACAACCTGATCGCTGTCTCAACGAGAGACTCGGCGAAATTGTAGTGGCGGTGAAGATGCCGTCTACCCGCATCAAGACGAAAAGACCCCAGAACCTTTACTGCAACCTGCTATTGAAATTTGGTTCACTATGTGTAGCATAGGTGGGAGACTTCGAAGCTTTGGCGCTAGCTAGAGCTGAGTCACAATGTGAAATACCACCCTTATTGCACTAAGTTTCTAACCTCTCGCCGTATATCCGGCAGAAGGACAGTGACAGGTGGGCAGTTTGACTGGGGCGGTTCCCTTCTAAAAAGTAACGAAGGGGCCCCAAGGTTGGCTCAGGGCGGTCGGCAATCGCCCGTGGAGCGTAAGCGCATATGCCAGCTTAACTGCGAGTGCGACAGCACGAGCAGATACGAAAGTAGGGGCTAGTGATCCGGTGGTTGAACGTGGAATTGCCATCGCTCAACGGATAATAGGTACTCTGGGGATAACAGGCTTATCGGATTCGAGAGTTCACATCGACAATCCGGTTTGGCACCTCGATGTCGGCTCATCCTATCCTGGGGCTGTATAAGGTCCCAAGGGTCCGGCTGTTCGCCGGTTAAAAGGGTACGCGAGCTGGGTTCAGAACGTCAAATTTGGCGTTTTTCCGTAGCAATACGGAAAGAGAATTGACTAATATCGGTGAAACCCGACTGCAGGTCGAACGCTGCAGGGGCAATACCGAGGGAAGGTTATAGATGCAAGAATCAATCAAAGCTTACATTGCTGGTTTTCTTGATGGCGATGGAAGTATAATGTTTCAATTGATTGAGCGTAAAGACTATATCTATGGCTATCAAATTAGGGCAAGTGTTTGTTTCTACCAAGACTCTAACCATAAAGAAGGATTAATGTGGTTAAAGGATAAAATCGGATTTGGTTATATCCGGGATAGAAATGATGGAGTTAGCGACTATACCATTGTTGGTTATGATAAAGTCGAGCTTGTTCTTAAGATGGTAGAACCGTATCTAGTATTTAAATCTGCTCATGTTGAAAAAGCATTAGAGCTTTTAAACGCTATAAAAGAAAATCGTAAGCCAACTCCTATACAATTTCTGAAGTTGGCAAAATTGGTTGATCGTTGCTCAAGCCTTAACTATTCAAAAAAGAAAATAAATAATGCGGCAAAAGTGGAAGAATTTTTGAATAGAAAGGGTCTATTAACCCCCGTAACGACTGATTCGGCTATGAAAATAGCAGATGAGATGGTTAGTAAGTAAAGCCATAATACGTCAACTCCTCGAAAGGGGATGAAGATATAGTCTATGCCACTGGTAACAGTGGGTTAAACATGCGTGAGACAGTTCGGTCTCTATCTGATGTGGGCGTAAGGATACTTGAAGGGGAGTTCTCTTCAGTACGAGAGGACCTAGAGAAACGAACCTCTGGTGTTCCGGTTGTCCTGCCAAGGGCAAGGGCCGGGTAGCTATGTTCGGAATGGATAAGCGCTGAAAGCATCTAAGTGCTAAGCCAACCTCAAGAATAAGTATCCCTGTATCGCAAGATACTGAAGGCTGGTCGTAGACTACGACCTTGATAGGCGCAGTGTGTAAGATCCGTAAGGATTTCAGCTAATGCGTACTAATAGCCAATCGGCTTGATCTTTATATTTTTTGCGTAAGCGAAAAATATAATCTTAGTAACTTCTTCTTGCAAAAGAGAAGAATGCGAAAAGATAATTTCGAAACTTTTGGTTACAATTATAGTTTTACTCTGGACTTGTTTATAAGTTGTTCAAATTTTGGAGTGCTTTTACCGAGGGGGAAACACCCGTTCCCATTCCGAATACGGCAGTTAAGCCCCTCAGGGCCGATGGTAGTGTACTCGTAAGGGTATGTGAGAGTAGGTCGGTGCTCCTTTAAATTTGCCCCACTAATTTTGAAAAAGATTGGTGGGGCTTTTTTATGTGGGGCAATTTTAAAGGATTTCGCTGAATAAAAGCATTAGGAGCTCAATCCTCTTTAGGACTTTTTATTTTGTTTGACAAAAGCTATGGGGGGGTAAAATAAATATTATGCAAAATAAAAAGAAATGGACAAGGCCGTTATTGACGGTATTGGTTAGGGGTAAACCTGAAGAGAGAGTGTTAGGTGGTTGTAAGATGGCGTGGGGTTCGCAGGGGGCGAACAATGAGAATACGGGGTGTTGGACCTATTACAATACTGTGGGTGATTGTGGCAGTGTCTGTAATGCGTGGCAGTGATTGACGTCAACTATTATTTCCCTTCAACGACAATTAAAATTCCCCATTTTTAAGAAAAAAATATAGGCCTAATTCGACTCCTTTCTTTTTTGAGTAATTCCAGTTTGTTTTTTAGCCTGTTCTATTCTGTAACTAG
>JAZDHT010000002.1:0-5714 GCA_043805615.1 Patescibacteria group bacterium
TCATTGGTTAATTCTAATTAGTAACATTTATGGCAAAGAATTCATTTTTCATAACTCCCCCTTTTTTTCATATTCATAACTCCCCTAACCCCTCTTACCTTAAGAGAGGTGACTATTCTTTTCCTCCCCTTAAGATAAGGGGAGGTTAGGAGGGGTTATGCCTTCGTCACTTTAATTGTTTCCTCAATCCTTTCACAAACTCCAGTCAAATTAGTTAGAACATCATTATTCCAAAATCGTAAGATAGTGATGTTTTCTTGGCGCAATTCATTAGTGCGCTTAATATCATGTTCATTTTCCAGATGTTGGCCACCATCAACTTCTACCGCTAACCGGACTACCGGACAATAGAAGTCCAAGATATAGTTACCGACGCTGTATTGCCTAAAAAATTTAGTTCATCCATTTGGCGATGGCGTAGTATCTGCCATAGCTTCCGCTCAGCATCAGTTTGATCTCTGCGTAGCGATCTGCGTCTTGTTTTACTATTTGAATCGTTGTAAAGATGTGTCATAACTCCCCTAACCCCTCTTATCTTAAGAGGGGGTATTAATTACAAGGTCGGAACGTTGGAAAATCATTGCAATGTTGTCGCTATAAAGCAATTTCCATTGCTCGGGATGCGACATAAAGTAATCCCGAGACATCCGGTTAGCAAACACTAACGCTAACCCCACATCATAACGATTCAATATATCCGGGATGGCTTCCTGGTCTTTGCCGACGGCTAAATAATCCGCAAAAATATCCTGGGTGGGGATTTGCCAAACCGCCATCCGTCCGTCAATAAACACCTTTTTTTCTGGCAATTGCCAAACCAAATATCCTCCCCAGTTATATTCGTTAAATAACTTGCCGACGGGCTGATTCTCTTTGATGTATTGCACGGCTTGATAAGGATAGTTAGCTAGTCTCCCCCAAGCCGATGGGTCATGCGTATAGGGCAATATTTCTTGATACCGTAAATAACCTATATATATAATGATAGGCACTAATCCCATGATCAGCCACCGACTGCGCAAATAGTAATGGATGCCTTTAGGAAAAAGCTGATTGATCATATCCCCCAACAAGGGTAAGGCAATCAAGGGAAAAAACGGCAAATTGCGCCAGCTAGTAAGAGATATGACAAAGAAAATTACAGCTAAACCCAATTTAACAACATCCAGCCGACGCCAAGTCCAAGGAAGCAATGCCAACAACCAAACGGTGTAAATAATCAAATTCTGGCTTTGTGAATTTGCCCATTGCCATTGGACTGGGTGCCATTCCGCAATGCCAGTATGCACAGCTGAATTAAACACGGTGCGGATAATTTCATCATACACTCGCCAAGTATAGGGATTAGCAAAAGTTACCCCTGCCATTAAAATGATAACTACCGCCAATTCAATTAACTGGCGCGTGGTCAATACTGGCCCGTTGAGTGGTGCCCGGACATAGCGCTGGAGAACAGCTTTACCGGCTGTTAATAACCAAAATACTCCCGCCAGCAACAACCCCGCGATAAACCCCCCGTGTAAATTAACCCAAACTAGCATCAAGGGTACCAACCAATAGATCCGATGCTTATCGGGCCGGTGATACCAATCGAATAAGAGATAAAGAGTAGTAGCCAACCCCAATAGAGTAATGACTTGAGCCCGGATACCAACAATCGGCAAAGCGACTAGCGCCGCCACGAAGGTAATTAATACTATCACTTCCCATCGAGCCTTAGACACCATCGCAGATAATAAATAAGCTGCGACTACTAATCCGGCAAATAGAGCTGACAAAAACCAAAACCCTAAGTAGTGGCTACTTAGATATAATCCTACATCCGTGAGCCATTCATGGGAAATCCACGGATATCCAAACATGGTATGAGAATATAAATCCCCAATTGGCACACCAAGCCGAAGAATATCTGCGCCATTACGAAGATGCCAACCCAAGTCCGGATCAGTCGGCGAGCGCATCAGTATAATCAAAGCTAATATTAAAACTAGACCACTGAACCACCAGACAGCTCTGTCTGGCATAGCTAATCGAGGTGGTCTATTCACTTTCTTCGTTCGGCGCAAGGCCATTAATCTTGGCATCTGGTAATTTACTTAATAATTCACGAATCCCTGGGACACCTAAATCATAATAAGCTAAATACCCCACACCTTCCCCTAAGATCAACTTAGAGTACACCTTAGCGGGAATATCCCACTTATTGCGAATAATTATCACATAGGAATCGGTCGGCAATATTTCCAGCTCATCTACTAAAGATAGCTGGTGCTGATAAGCCAGCATCCACTTTTTATCATCCGGATTATATATTCCCCAAGTAGTACGAAGATACACAGAATACTCGGGCAAGTAATACTCAAATTGAGGCAACCCCCAGTTTACAAACGGCTCGTCTATGCCAATGAGAGAGTTTTGAGGATTAAAATTGCTACGAATATCCAGAATAACATTACGCCACAACCCATTGCTCCGCTCAATTGCAAAATGAGTGCTTTTTTGCATATTAATAATAGTATCTGGCTTAAAATAAGTGTAACTATTGAACCCAGCTATGCCCATAGCGATTACCACTATCAATTGAGTGGCCAATAATGGTTTACTGCCTCTAACTTGATAGGCAGCTAACAATTCCTCAATCAAACCAACAATCGACACAGCGACCAAAATAGTCAGGGCCGACAACACTACCAAAAGATACCCCGGAACAGTAAACACCACTAGCAGATAGAACAGCATGGCCGGTATAATCCAGAACAACCAAAACCAAAGATTGAGCAGATTTAATTTGCGCTCGCCGGCTTGGGGAGCTAACCAAGAAGCAATGTAAGCGATGGTGAAAAGAGTAGCTAATCCAAAATTAAGTAACAAGTTGCTCCAGATTAACTTACTATACCAAGCTAACTTAGCCAAGCCCTGATCAAATACCGAGAAACTATAAAGCCCTGATTTACCTAAAAGTATACTACTGACGGCATGCCAGAATTTGAGCAACCCACCACTTAGCCATATTGCCGGCAGTAACCATACTAAAGTTCCCCCTACAACGATCAGTATATTAATAAGTAACCCGCGCCAACTGCGCTGACGCCAGATCGCCCATAACCATAGCGGGGCCATAAATATTACTAAAGTGGGGCGAAAACCCCCACCGATAGCCAAAATTAAACTTGCCCAAAGTAACGCTGATTGATTACGGGTGTCCACAACTGCGCGGTATAAGTAGATCCCCGCCCAAGCGGTAAAGAAAACATCACAAGTATAATTGAGAGCAACTTGCCCATTAAACCAAAATAAAGAACCAGTTACTAATAGAACCGTGCTTAACCAAGCCACTTTTTTCCCATAAATCAATTTGGCTAAATAAAATACTGCATAAAGAGCCAAGACCGAAAAGATAATACTGACTATCACCAATGCTAAGTTGGCATCACCAGTTAGCCAATAAAAAGCCTTGGCGAATAATATATATAAAGCATAGCCCGGCGGATGAGGCTGATGCGCGCTGATATCATAGTGGTCCAGAGCCAAAGCATATAAAGCCGAATCAGTAGTGTACAAATATTCTGACTTGCCAATCCATCTACTCATGACGACTGCCAGCGCCATTACTCCTAACCAATAATTTTCTGACCGCACCACAATCGAATTAAATAAGCCAAGAGGCTTAATCTTTTTTAATCGAGCGAACCAGTTTTTATTTTTAGCAACAAGTTTTTTCATCCCGTTAGAAGCAGGAAACGCCTTCGTTTCCGTCGTTTAAAAATATAATGATTGTTTGATTAGATAATGTTTTAAACATATTTAAAGTTCTATACTTGTTGCGGTTGCTTCTAACGGGATTCATCTTTTATTTCATGTCCCTTCTTCCCACCACTCTACTCCGCCCGTCATTCTGGTAAGCTCTGCAAGAGCGCATCCGGAATCGTATAAATTTATACGATCCTGGACGAGGCCAGGATGACGAAGTAAGGAATACTTCGTCAGCTCAGGATGATGTGGAAAGACAGGAAAACAACAAAGTTGATATTAAATTATCTCTAATGCTATTGTAATGAATTTACGGAGATTAAAAAAGCGCCTTTTGATAGCGCTTCTGTGGATGAACTACTTTATATTAATTTGGGAGAGACCCTGAAACCCATTCGACAAGCTCAGGGTAGACAAGTTCCCGCCGTCGCCAAGGCTATGGCGGGCAGGCAGGGTGACGTTATTACTAATTACGCTAGCGTGAAGGTTAGGATGGCGCCGTAATCACCAGTAGCTTCCGTGCCGTTAATGACCAAATTAATAAACCCATTATCGTATTGGAATATTCCGGAGGCACCAGTAGAACCATTAAATACGGTGACTGAACCATTTAAAGTACCATTAGTGCCGTTAGCGACTTGGTTAGTGTCAGCCTCAGCTATATTAGTGAGAGCGCCCACTTCTGCATACAAATTCATTTTAGAAGCGGGAATGTCATGTGAGCCATCATTGAAGTTATTGGCCTGGGCCGATACTGTCCAGGCTGTTGAAGTGCCTCGATAGTCCGTGACTGTTAAGCCGTCAACTTCATTATTGGCTGTATTGTTGGCAGCCGTACTAAACGGCAGGGAAGGAAATACTATTGTCGTGGGGGCATTCACAATCGTAAAGGCGCCTCCTGTAATATTGAAAGTCATATTAGTATTAGCATCATAGGCGTAGCTCCAACCCAGAGTGGTCATAATCATCAATCCGGCTACCCCCAAAAGAAGACCACCAAACAGCTGTTGCCGCACCTGGTTTTCTGCCCTATTTAAGATTGTTTGTTTGATAGCCATTTGTTTTAGATTTAAAGACCTGTTTTTTAATCTATTATCTTATTATACCACTAAAACTAAATTTGGTCAACACTTTTCTTTTGGGTAGGAATAGGGTCAAGACAGCTAAAAATTAAGCAATATTTTGCTTATTAATTCAATTAGCTTATTCTCCCCCTTTGCATTAATTTATATCACAAACAAATTGCAATCATTTTCTGTATAACTTTGCTTTAATAAATAATTGACAACGCATTCCTTGCATCGTCGCATTGTCACCCTGAATAGATTATACGATTCTGGACAAGCCAGAATGACAATGGGAGAATAGTGGTGATTGCTTCGGGGTGTGGCCTAGTGGTTTAAGGCGCCCCGATGGACATCGGGGAGATCGCAGGATAATCTAATATTATGATGGGATTTGTCTACATTTTACAGAGTACGAAAAATCTCAGGTATTATATTGGTTCTAGCGTCGATGCAGACAAACGATTAATTTATCACAACAATGGTTGGGTAACAGCCACAAGGAATAAAGGCCCATGGGAAATCAAATTTATACAGGGCTATCCTACTATCAAAGAAGTTAAACAAATAGAATATAGGCTAAAAAAATCAAAAAGCCGAAAGATTATTGAACAAATCATTTCTGAACAAGTTGTAAAATTAAAGTTGTCGGGGAGTAGCGCAGCGGCTAGCGCACCGCGTTTGGGACGCGGGGGTCGCAGGTTCGAATCCTGTCTCCCCGACCAAAGATAAGCGCCCCGATGGACATCGGGGAGATCGCCCCGATGGACATCGGGGTCACCCCGACCACTAAATATAACCTTATGTTATTATTAGGACATGAGGTATTCGCAGAGTTTTATTAAAACCAGTAAAGAAGCCCCCAAGGAAGCCGAGACGATTTCGCATAAATTATTATTG
>JAZDHT010000003.1:0-2406 GCA_043805615.1 Patescibacteria group bacterium
GACTATTAAATGTGATGGTTTCGACCTCACCAATATCATCATCGCCCGGCATTTTAGTATGTTCTAACACCTCAAATTGATCTTCCACTCGATCTAAAATTTCTCCCCACTTTTCTTGATTCATCTTATTAACAATCTATTGCCTATAAATACGATTCTAGATGCGCTATCGCTCCCCAGAATGACGGATTTAATGTTTTTGTCTGGATTATCCGATCAAGTCGGATAATGACAGTTTTTTGAAATGATCGAGCATTGGAGGAGAGAGGCATTCGAGTCTTTAGCTCCAGCCCTTGGAGTCCTTCCATGACCGAGCATTGGAGCTTGAGTGTACTGGCTAATAAAAATTAGAGCTGTGCAGCCGGTTTTACCGGCGAGAACGGAAAGCTAATTTTTATATAGCCAGAGTGAAAGCGACTGCGAGAAGACTTTGGTTACTTTCCTCGGGAAAGTAACTTAAGGTATTTAGAAAATAAATCTTTTTTCTTCTAATTTATGTAGCGCTATCTTTACTACATTGCAATCAACCACAGTCTCTTGAGCTCGATCATGCATATCACGCATGATTACATTTTTATCATGTACTTCTTGGTCACCAATAATAATAACCAATGGGCTATTTAAATCACTAGCAGATTTGAGTTGAAGTTGGATACTTCCCTGACCCATTAAACTGGAAACCCGTAAACCAACTTGTTCCAATTGACCAATTATGTTTAATGCTTTATCACGAGCTCTCTCACCTAATTGCACAATGAATACATCGGTTTTGGCCATTTCTGGGATAACCACCTCTTGCTTTTTAAGTGTATCAATAGTTCTTTCCACTCCCCCAGCATATCCTACAGCTGGGGTATTAGGCCCACCAAGCAATTTAAACAAGCCATCATAACGACCACCACCACCCAAAGCCATATCATCATCAATTGTTACGATTTCAAAAATTGTGTGAGTGTAATAATCCAACCCTCTCACCAAATTAGGATCTAGTTCGTATGGCACTTTCATTTCATCTAAATGTTCTAACACTTTAGTAAATCTTTTTTTGGATGAAAAATCGAGATTATCAATAACCATATTGCCAGCTTCGGCAGTAATCTCTTTACATTTAGCTACTTTACAATCCAGCACTCGCAATACATTTTTTTTAAGTCTTATCTTACAATCTGCGCAAAGATTCTTTTTGTGAATAGATAAATATCTTTCTAAGTGAGCCACCACTTTAGCTCGAGATTTTGGTGTACCCAAACTATTAATCTTTACAATTATTTTGCTCAAACCAATCTTTTGGTAATAACGCACTACTGATTGAATTATTAGAGCATCTGTCATGGGATCTTCATCCCCAATTAATTCCATACCAAATTGATAAAATTCGCGGAACCTACCAGCTTGTGGCCGCTCATAGCGATACATTGGCCCCCAATAATAAAGCTTAACTGGTTGAGGCAATGTTTTCATTCCGTGTTCAATATATGCCCGCACTACGCCCGCTGTTCCTTCTGGACGCAATGTCATGCTATTACCTCCTAAATCTTTGAAGGTATACATTTGCTTAGTCACAATATCAGTAAACTCACCGACACTGCGCTTAAACAACTCCGTAGCTTCAAAAGTTGGCAAAATAATCCGTTCAAAACCAGACATATGAACTACATCTTGGAAATTCTTTTCTAGCCAAAACCAATATTTTTGCTCATCTGGCAAAATATCCTTAAGCCCCCGTGGGATTTGGATAATTTTTGAACTTGACATATTTATTTGATTAAGATTTTTTATACCCGATGAGCAACAGTGGAGAAGCAATAAAGATGGAAGAATAAGTACCTACCACTACTCCAATAATCATAGCTAATGTAAAGAATTTAATTGTGGGCCCGCCAAAAAAGAACATTGCCACCAACACGAGAAACAAAGTAAATGAAGTGTTAATCGAACGTACAATTGTTTGCACAATACTATCATTTAAGATGATTGCTAGATCTTCTCCAACCCGTCGGCGCAAATTTTCTCTGACTCTATCAAAAGTCACAATAGTATCGTGAACTGAAAAACCAAGTAATGTTAACAAGGCAGTAATAAACATACTATCAATCTCTGCCCCCCAAAATCTACTTACAATTGCATAAATACCTAACAAAATTAATACATCATGGACTAAAGCTACAATAGCTGCTCCGCCAAATCGCCACGAGCTAACTTGTCCCGGCACTCGACGAAAAGCGTAGGCTACATACATCAAAATCCCAAATACAGCTAAAATCAAAGCTAAGATGGCTTTACGCACTACATCAGACCCAATTGTCGGATCAACTGTCTCAAATCTTAATTCATCTACTTTATTGAAACTATTCTGCAAGGCAATAATGATATTATTTTTTTGATCATTATTAATTTGTGTACTGC
>JAZDHT010000004.1:0-4100 GCA_043805615.1 Patescibacteria group bacterium
CAATCATCTGTAAACGGTTGCTCCCGAATCTGTTCAAAGTCTGCTGACCTGATTAAGACTTTCAAGGCCTTAACATCTATAACTGATACCGTACCTGAATTTATTGTCTCTGTTCCATTTTCACGTTCACTGGTGACGATAAAGCTACCGTCCGAATTGACTAGCACTGTTTCATTGCATTCTCCCCAGGGGCATAAGCCCCCATGAGAATATGCACTGATAACTTTATTATCGTCTTCTGATTCTACTGTTACATCTTGACTATTAAGAAATAATAGATAGGCCCCTAAAGCCAAGCCCATTATTATGACAATCACAATTAGTTTTTTCATTTTATAATAGTCCCTTGAAAAGTCTTGCCTGATAATGCTTTTCCAAGCTCGGACAAGCGTTGTCCTTTAATAATAAAAACTGAGATGTTATTATTCTTAGCCAACCGACTGGCTTCAGGATCAAAAGGCGAATTGAGTCGCGGCTTCCATTTTTTAGGAATTATTTTCAGATATTCAGACCAGCTAATCTGTTTAAAGGGTTTAGCTTTGGGGTATTTATCAGGATCTTTATCATATACGTGATCAATATCTGACAGGTTTATCACTGTACTGACCTTTAGGGTCTTAGCGACTAAAACCGCATCAACATCTGAAGAATGACCTGGCCGATAACCGCCACCTAGGAGAATTGGCCGAGTGAATATAGGTAGCTTAGCTGGATTATCATACAATCGCGGATGAGCCTGCTTACCAAAAATACTTCTCAACAAATGAGCGTGCAGCCAAGTACAGGCAATACCAATCCAATCTAAATCCTCTAGCATGATTTTAGAAATCTGCTTGGCAGCCTGGTTATATCTCTTATTCATTTTGCCACCACCTGTTATAATGCAAAATCGATAACCTTGTTTTACCCGAGTGAGAACTGTTTTTTTAAATTGTTTTAAGTATTTTACATCAACTCCATCAGGGGCAATCAATGAACCACCTAATGAAATGACTATTGTCTTGCTCTGTTTATTGTTCATTCTAGATATTTAAGCCGATTATCGTTATGTTCTTCGAGGTTCCTGCCCCAACGAGTAATATTGTCTGAATCAGTCAGGTAGTAAAAGAAATCATTAGGTGTCGGATTTAGGGCTGCTTCAATAGCATCCAGGCCTGGATTACATATGGGACCCGGCGGTAGTCCAACATTCTGATATGTATTATAGGGACTGGTTGTTTCTAAATCATCAAATGACGGCCTGAGTTCACTCTTGCCCGTTACATAATTAACAGTCGCATCAGACTGCAAGGCCATGCCGATATCCAATCGTCTCCAAAAAAGATCAGCGGCTATACGTCTATCTTCACTGGTAATTAACTCTTTTTCTAATATGGAGGCCATGACCAATATTTCGTAAAAAGTGCGTTCTGACGCTTCGATTTGGGCTTGAAGCTCGTCATCTATCTGTAGATTAAAATTACTCAACATTCTCACAGCTACCTCAGTCGGGGTAGCATCTTTAAAAAAACGATAAGTATCTGGAAAGAAAAAACCTTCTAGGGTATTTTCGCTAGGCTTAAGGTCAAAATAACGGCTGTCTAATGGTTGGTTGCTTAATTGGGGTGGCATGGTTCTTTGTAGCTCATTTATAAAGCTGCCCGTCAAAATTGCCTGATTTTTGTCCGTATCGCTGAATGTTTCACTAAAATCAGCAAATTCCTGTGCTAGTAATTCTGATAGCTCTGCATTTGAAAGCCCTTCTGGTATCGTAATAGCAATTTCGTTAGTCAAAGCTTCACCAGATGATAAAGCTCTGGCAATCACATCTGCATCCTGGCTAGCATCAAGTTGATAATCCCCTGCTTGAATTTGAGCGGATAAACCCTGCCACCGTACGTAAAGCGTGAAGGCAGTAGAATTACGAATGATATTATCTTGTTTTAAATTGCTGGCTATTGTTTCTACGCTACTACCAGAGACAACTGTAAAATCGACTAATCGACTCTCATCTTCAGGTGCAGACAAATTGACGCTAACCCATAGCCACCCCGCAACACTAATAAGCACAACTATGGTTATAGCAGCAATAATTATTTTAGTAGTCAGCTTAGTCATGAATATTTAAGTATTGAACAACAACTAATACTGTTTATAGATATCTATTCATTTTCTTTTTCTTGAGCATCTCGACAATTTCTTTTACCTCAGATGAATAACTCTGATGGGCTATCAGAATTGCATCACCGGTGTCTACCACCACCATGTCTCTCAGACCAAGCGTAGATATCAAGCGATCCTTAGAAGCAAAAACTAATGTCCTTTTAGTATGGTGCATTAGGGTCTTACCCTTAGTTACGTTTTTTTGCGCATCGTGAGGTAATAAATCATGGATTAGGTACCATTTACCAGTATCGGTCCAGCCAAGCCGACCAGCCGCCACTCCCATCCTGGGGATGAATCGAGCCACTGCCTCTTCAATCGACATTTTCGGTAGCGCACTATATTCTCTTTTCAAGGTCGAGGGATATCTACTGGTACCAATAGATCCGGCAATTTTTTGTAAGCGCGCATAGATAAATGGCTGATACATTTCAAAATATGACAAGATAGTAGAATTTCGCCAGATATATTGACCAGTATGAGCATTAAACTTAGAATTCTTCATTATCCTCTTGAGCATTACTTTCTTAGGCTTTTCAATCCAACGTTTCGCTAAATTAAATTCTTGTCCTCGCTCCTTGCCAATATGTTTACCTAGCTCTATATAGCTTAATCCTAGGTCAGGTTTTCTGATGGATGAAGCAATGGCCAAAGCATAAAAGGGTTTTTTCTTTAAAAATTGTTCGGATGCTTTAAGAAGTGTTCTAAACTTTCCGACTTCTCCAAATACATCATCAACAGTTAAGCTGGCAATGACCGGGTCTTCATCCGGCTTTGTTCGAGATTGGATAATTATTGACTCTAAGCCGATTGCTGGACCAGTGTTTCTACTTATTGGCTCAACAATAATATTTTCTTTATAAACTTTGGGTAGTTGTCTTTTGACTATTGGAATGAAGCCAAGAGGAACAGAGATGTATAAATCTTTGTGAGATTTTAATAACGGTAGAATCTCGTCATACTTTGATTGCAATAAAGACTTCTTACCAAGTAAAGGTAAGAACTGTTTTGGTTTCTTAATCCTTGATAGGGGCCAAAGCCTGGTTCCTCCCCCTCCAGCACGGATTACTATTTTCATATAATTTTTCTCCGATGGACTATTTGATAAGCGCGTATTAACGCAAGGGCTGAATCGGCATTACTTAGTATACCATCTACAGCCATTTTAGCAGCCTTTTTCAAAGGTATTTTTTGGACTTTAATATCCTCATCCGGATCACCGGGAATTTTATTAGCTGACAGGTCGCGAGCTAGATAAAGATAGCGATGCCATTTCCATGAGCCTCCGCCTTGGAACGAGTAGAGAAGTTGATATTTTTTTGCTCGATAACCAATCTCCTCCTGTAGCTCACGATTGGCAGCTTGTCGCGGCTGTTCTCCTGGTTTTAATCTGCCAGCCGGTAAATGCCAGACGATTTTATTGATTGCGCTTCTATATTCCTGAATTAAAAAAGTGTCCTTCTTCTTATCGACTGCCACTACAATTACGGTCGGGGGACGCTCCATTACCTCACGAACAACTCTCCTGCCATCCGGCAAAGTAATAAACAGAGAATTAACTTGAAAGATATCTCCGCGAAATATATTTTTTGATGAGACTACTTTTTCATTCATATTTATTTAGTCAGAAATCAATGGAACAAAGCGCCACCCAGGAAACTCTTGGAATGATACTTTATTGTCAGAGTTACGGGTCACAAATACTAAAGACTGATTTTCGTAATCCCCGATCGGGATGATCATCCGTCCGTTTAAATGCAGCTGGTCAATTAACTGATCTGGGACATCTGGGCTAGCAGCGGCTACCTGAATTATGTCATAGGGAGCGTGGTTTGGTAAACCTTGGCTACCGTCTCCCAAAATAAATGTCACATTACTATAACCTGATGATTTTACATTTTCCTGCCCAAAATTTTTTAATTCTAGCACACGCTCCATAGCATATACATGGCTCTTGG
>JAZDHT010000005.1:0-9387 GCA_043805615.1 Patescibacteria group bacterium
CAAGATAAAGGTTATCTAAATGGCTTTGACTATGTCAAAGTTTTGGGCCAAGGCGAAATTACAGTACCAATTGAAATCGAAGTACACAATATTTCTGCTAGTGCTAAACAGAAAATCGAATCAGTTGGTGGTAAAGTAAAAATAGTAGAGTAATATGTGGCAAATTATCTTACAAATATTCAAGCATAAAGATCTGCGGCTCAAAATTATTTGGACAGTAATTTTGTTGGTCATTTTTCGTATTATTATTCATATCCCAGTCCCCGGGGTTGATCCTACTCAATTACAACAATTATTTTCTCAAAACCAATTCCTTGGTATTATGGATATTTTTTCTGGTGGTTCTTTAAGCAATTTTTCCATTGCTTTAATGGGAGTAGCTCCATACATTAATGCCTCCATCATTATGCAATTAATGACTATGGCTATACCTCAGATAGAAGCCCTATCTAAAGAAGGAGACTATGGTCGTCGTAAAATAAACCAGTACACGCGTTATCTCACTGTGCCTCTCGCTATTTTGCAAGCGTACGGCATGATTACCCTGCTACAAAATTCAGAAATTCCTATCCTAGCTAATATTAACTTAATTCCATTGTTAGGTATTTTGGTAACTGTAACTGCTGGCACCATCTTAGTGGTCTGGCTAGGAGAATTGATTACAGAGTATGGTATTGGTAATGGTATATCACTGATTATCTTTTTGGGTATTGTTTCCCGTTTACCAGAGGTTATTTCTAGCACAGTGGCAGTTTTTAGTACAGGACAATTGTTCCGCATTATTGGATTTTTGGTATTAGCTTTAATCACCATTTATGCAATTGTTTATATTAATGAAGCTCAGCGCAATATCCCTATTTCTTATGCAGGTCGAGCAACTGCAAATCGGTTTATGTCTGGAGTAGTATCCAATCTTCCACTTAAGATTAACCAAGCTGGAGTAATCCCAATCATTTTTGCTTTATCTTTGCTAGTTTTTCCGGGTATGTTGTCGGCCATTTTTATTAATGCAAGAAGTCCTTGGTTGGCTAATGCGGCCATATTTGCTAAGCAGTTATTTGAGAACAATATTTTTTATGGTATTGTTTATTTTTTGTTAGTTATCTTCTTTACTTATTTTTATACTTGGGTAATTTTCAAACCACAGAATGTGGCAGAAAACCTCCAAAAATCAGGTGCCTTTATTCCTGGCATTCGTCCTGGTAAACAGACTGTAGATTTTCTTGCTTATGTTAGCAATCGCATCACTCTGGCTGGGTCAATCTTCTTGGCCGCGATTGCCATTTTGCCATTTATAGTACAGGCGGCTGTGCGTATTCCTAGTTTGACAATTGGCGGTACTAGCATTCTCATTGTGGTGAGTGTTGCGCTAGAGACTATGCGACAAGTAAAAGCTCAGTTAGTGATGAAGAAATATGATGAACTCTAAGATTAAGCCAGATATTATTCTTTACGGTGGACCTGGTAGTGGTAAAAGCACTCAAGCAGAGTTGTTGGTTAAAAAATTATTCTCTGCCCATATGAATATGGGTGGGTTACTAAGAGAGACCGTGAAAAATAAGCGAACTGGTTGGCAAGATGTTAAGCAATATATGAACAAGGGTGGGTTGGTTCCAGAAAGAATTAGCTCAAAACTGGTAGAAAAGTTTATAGCCAAAATACCCAAAAGCAAACGAATTGTTTTTGATGGATATCCCCGTCGCCTACTGCAAATTAGATTGTTGCAGAAGATGCAAAAGAAATTTAACCGTGATGTAATTATGGTGTTTGTGGATTTACCCAATAAAGTCGCCAAAGATCGCTTAATCAATCGAGCTAAAATTGAAAACAGACTTGATGATGCCAATCCTAAAGTAGTAGCTAACAGAATCAGAGTCTTTAATGAAAAATCTAGAGAAGTAACTGGTTATTATCGCAAAGAAAAAAAATTCATTAAGATTGATGGCAATCAGCTTATAGACAAAGTAGCAAAGGATATTTGGGAAATGGTGTCTGCTCTATGAGTATCAATATTAAAACTCCAGAAGAGATTGCAATAATGGCAGAAGGAGGTAAGCGATTGATTGAAATTTTCAAGACCATTAAACAGCATATTGTTCCTCATACAACCCTAAAAACGTTAGATGATGTTGCTAGAAAAGTTGCTGGGCAACAAGGTGGCAGCCCCTCATTTCTAGGGTATCAGAATTACCCAGCGGCAATTTGCACATCAGTTAATCACGGCATTGTGCATTGTATCCCAGATGGTTATCAATTGCAGGTAGGAGATGTGATTAGTGTTGATTGCGGGTTATTTTATAAAGGATTTCATACCGATGCGGCCGTTACTTGGATTGTTGGAGAGGATATTCATCAACACCAAGCACTATTAGATAATACTTATAAGTCCTTATTGGCTGGAGTTAATACAGTACATGCTGGAGTGAAAGTGGGTAAAATATCCTCAGCAATTGCCACTACTCTACAATCTGCTCACCTTACTATCATGAAACAGTTTGTCGGTCATGGAGTGGGGCGTGACTTACATGAGGATCCGGTGGTACCTAATTTTGTTGGCCATGACAAAGATACGGTTTTACCAGTTGGTAGTGTAATAGCTATTGAACCGATTGCTAGTCTCGGCCGAGAGGAATATGAGACTACATCCGACCACTGGAGCACTTTTACCTCTGATCAGCAACCAGTGGCTCACTTCGAGATGACAGTAGCGGTCACACAGGATGGTGCCCAGATTATTACTCCTATAGACCAGGTTATATAAATCCCCTTGATTTAATTAATATAATAAGTATAATAGCTAAGTATTCTTTATGACAGCTAAACAGGTAATTGAAGTAAAAGGTAAAGTATTAGAGGTTCTACCCAACACTATGTTTAGGGTAGAGATTGAAGGTGGGCATATAATTATGGCCCATATCTCAGGGAAAATCAGAATGCATTATATTAAGATTTTGGCGGGGGATACAGTCACAGTTGAAATGAGCCCGTATGATTTGGCTAAAGGCCGAATTATTTATCGTCATAAATAATAACTTATGAATCCCGTTAAAAATCAGATAAAGCAGTTGTTACTAATGGATTCATTAATAAAATATATAAACAACCGTAATAATTTCTAACGGGATGAAAGTCAGATCATCAGTCAAAAAAATGTGTCTCAAGTGCCGTGTGATTCGCCGAAAAGGCAAGGTGCGAGTGATCTGCCCCAATCCTAAACATAAACAGGTACAAGGATAATGGTTAGAATTCTAGGTATTCAATTGCCGGGGGGTAAACGAGCGGAAATCGCCCTGACTTATCTGTATGGCGTTGGTTTAACTCGTAGCAGAGAGATTTTGCTAGCGACTAAAATTGATCTCAATAAGCGTACAGATGTTATGACAGAAGAAGAAGCTAACCGTATTCGTGAATTTATTGAAAAAAAATTACATTGTAGAAGGTGATTTACGTAGAGAAATCTCAACAAACATTAAGCGGTTAAAAGATATTGGTAGTTATCGTGGGGATAGGCATAAAAAGAATTTGCCTGCTCGGGGTCAAACTACCAAAACTAATGCTCGTACCAAGAGAGGCAAACGAGTTACTGTCGGGAGCGGGCGCAAAAAATCATCAGAAAAAACCTAATAGTACCCAGTGTCAGGTATCAAGCGAGACAAAAAGCTGACGATAAATATTTTTCATTTTTTAACTTGATACTAGATACTAATAACTAATAAGTAAAGAAATGGCAGGTAAGAAGAAACAAGAAAAACGCGAAAAAAAGGCTCGGGCTAAGGCACAAATGCAACAGCAAGCTAAGGCTAAGCCGACAGGCAGAACAAAAAAAGCTAAGAAAAGAACCGTTCAGGATGGTAAAATCTTTATTAAAGCTACTTTTAATAATACTTTAATAACTATTACCGACTTGAATGGTGAAGTAATTGCTTGGAGCAGTTCTGGTCGCATGGGCTTTAAGGGTTCCAAAAAGGCCACACCTTATGCTTCATCATTGGCCGCTAAAACTGCCGCCGCTAAAGCCGTAGACATGGGTTTAACTAAAGCTAATATATTTGCTCAAGGGGTAGGACCAGGCCGTGATGCTGCTATCCGATCAATCGATGGTGCTGGAATTTTTATAGAAACAATTAAAGATATTACCCCATTGCCCCACAATGGTCCGCGACCTCGTAAACCTAGAAGAGTTTAAGTAATTATATGTCACGTTATACAGGACCTAAAATTAGAAAGGCTCGTCGATTTGGTGAGGAGTTTGCCATGAAAGCTGATCGCTCTATGGCGGCTAAATATGTGAAGAATCACCATAAATATCCACCCGGAGTTCATGGTTCATCGAGTACTTTTAAGAAACATACTGGGTATGGTTTACAATTATTAGAAAAACAAAAAGCTAAAGTTTTTTACCATATTACTGAAAAACAATTGCGTCGTTATTACGACGAAGCGATGCGTCGTACTGGTTCAGCCAGCGACAACTTAGTTAAAATCCTTGAATCCCGTCTTGATAATGTTGTCTATCGGGCTGGGTTGGCAAATTCTCATCCCGCCGCTCGGCAATTTGTTTCACATGCTCAGTTTAAAGTTAATGATCGCAAGATAGATGTACCTTCGTTTATGGTTAAAGTTGGTGATAAGATTACTTTGGCTAAAAAGAATAAATTAACCGATATTATCGCTGATATGGCTAAAAATAATCATCCAGCATCTTGGCTAAAAGTCGATCCCAAAAATCTAGAAATTACTGTTAATGAGTTGCTTAATCGGGAAGAGATCGAGGTGCCATTTAATGAACAATTAATAATCGAGTTCTATTCAAGATAATTTTAATAATAATGGAGGGCACGTGGAAGCCATTAATTTACCCGACATCAAGTTAGTTAAAGAAGAAGACAATACAGCCATGTTTGTCATTGAGCCATTTTATCCCGGTTACGGGACTACTGTGGGCAATGCTTTACGGAGAGTGCTTTTAACTTCTCTGCCCGGAGCCGCAGTCTCTGCTTTCCGGCTTGCCGGAATTGATCACGAATTTACTACTATTGATGGAGTGAAGGAAGATATTGTTGAAGTCATGCTTAATCTTAAGGGGTTGCGGTTTATTTTGCATGAGGAAGGACCGGTTATGGTTACTCTAAAAAAGAACCAAATAGGAGAAGTTACCGGCCAGGATATTGTTATGCCCAGCTCAGTAGAGTTAGTTAATCCCGAACATCATATTGCCACAATCACAGCCGATATCAATTTAGATATGGAATTACGGGTTGAACATGGCAGGGGCTATGTACCCAGCGAAGCTATTGATGATCGGGAATTTTCCATCGGGATGATTGCAGTAGATGCTATCTTCTCGCCTATCAAGCGTTGTAGTTTCGCGATAGAAAATACTCGTGTGGGTGAGAGAGTCGATTATGACAAAATTACATTAGATATAGAAACTGATGGGACTATTAACTGCAAAGATGCTCTTAAAATAGCCGCTGATATTCTCCTAGAACAGTTTAATATTTTCCGGATAGAGATCAAACCCCCTGCTCCTCCTGTATCACCAGTTGAGGAAACTACTAATGCTGAAGGTGAAGAAATGAGCGAAGGCGAGTCGGGCAAAATTAATCCTATGGATTTCTCTGTAGAAGAAATTAATTTGTCGGTTCGTACCACTAACGCTTTAGTCCAAAATAATGTTAAAATTATTCGCGATATTGTTAATATCGGCCGGGAATCACTCTTCGAAATGAAAGGATTGGGTGAACGGGCTTTAACTGAAATTGCGGATAAATTAGATGAGTTAGGAGTGGAATTTATTTAAAGATATGTCACAAAGATCCAAGGCATCTACTTTTGGAAGAATCAAAAAACGCCGCGAAAGCATGTTACGTAATTTGGTGTTGTCGGTTGTGTTGTATGAAAAAGTTACTACTACTATTGCTAAAGCTAAAGCCGCTCTACCTATGTTGGAAAGATTAACCCATCGCGCCAAAGCAGGCGATCTAACCGCTAAACGCTATCTGATGCAGAGATTATTCAATAATGAATTATTAGTTAAAAAACTCATCAAAGATATTGCTCCGCGTTATACTAAAAAAACTGGTGGTTACCTGCGGATTATTAAATTAAAAGCTAGGACTGGTGACAATGCTGCAATGGCCAGAATAGAATATGTCTAAAAGAATTAAAACTACAAAACGTCCCCTTAAAGCTGAGCTTCCTGAAAAGTGGTTATTAGTTGATGCCGCTGATCAAATTTTAGGCAGATTAGGCAGTAAAATTGCTAAGATTTTAATTGGCAAAGATGCTGCTACTTATGACCCATCCGTAATGAATGCCACTAAAATCGTAGTAGTCAACGCCGCTAAAATTAAATTGACTGGGAATAAACTAGAGCAAAAAAAATATTACCGCCACAGCGGTTATATGGGTGGGTTAAAAACAGAAACTTTAGATCAGCTTATGGTAAACAAGCCCAGCGAAGTTTTACAAAAAGCAGTTTCACGCATGTTACCCAAGAATAGTTTACGGA
Organism: Patescibacteria group bacterium; assembly: GCA_043805615.1. Classification (GTDB taxonomy): domain Bacteria; phylum Patescibacteriota; class Kazan-3B-28; order Kazan-3B-28; family UBA10110; genus UBA10110. The sequence continues at coordinate 6,515 of JAZDHT010000005.1, forward strand.
AATTAAGATTAAATAATCTTAAAATCTATGCTGATGAAAATCATCCTCATTTCCCTCAAAGTCCAACTAAAGTAGAATTATAATATTATGGAAGCTACTAACATTATTTTTAAGGGGAAATATCACTACGGTACTGGCCGTCGGAAAACTTCTACAGCCCGGGTACGTTTGTATGAAGGCAAGGGTCAGGTCATGATTAATGGTAAGTTAGCCGAGAATTATCTTAATCCGGTCGAGTTAATTGATGTGATTATGCAACCTTTAATTTTAGTTGGCATGAAAGATCGTTTTGATATCTCTGTGCGTGTCAATGGTGGTGGCGCCAACAGTCAAGCTGGAGCTATCCGTCATGGTGTTGCCCGCGCTTTGTTAACAATAGACGAATCTTTGAAAAAAACTCTTAAATCTAATAAATTATTAACTAGAGACCCACGAGTCAAGGAACGCAAGAAATATGGTTTAAAGCGGGCTCGGCGGGCACCTCAATTCTCCAAACGTTAATTTCCCTATCGTTCCGGACTATTTCTAATAATATAATTAATACATGATCCGGAATCTGAAATTATGAAAAAAATAATTCAATTTGTTAAAGAAGCAATTTCAGAATTGGGCAAGGTAACTTGGCCGACTCGCTTAACTGCTCTACGATTTACAGTAGGTGTGTTAATTGTTTCAACCATCTTTGCTTTGTTTATTGGCGTTATTGATATTGGATTAAGTAAAGGCATGGAAAGCTTATTAAGTTGGGCAAATAGTCGTCAGACCGTTCCTGATTCTTCTCAATCAGTACAAGTCCAGCCTGGTGATATCCAAGTAGATACTACTCCGTTACCGTAATAAATATTATGACTGACCAAGATCAACACCAAAATTTACCCGTGGAAGACGAATCAACTGCCGATCCAGTGAAGCTACCAGAAACAGTTGAAGATGCATCTTTGGATGCCGGTATAGCTGACGAAGATGGTTTATCTGCCAATCATCCTGCGAAGCCCGCCATCGTGTCCAGCGAAGCTTGTGCGAAGACGGAAGCCTTTGTTGGCAACGACGACGGCGGGAACTCATCCCCATCCCCCCGTCCTCCTAAAAAACCTCCCACCCGTCATCCTAAACCTCCCACTCGTCATCCTGAACTTGCGTCAGCCCTCCGTAGCTCGGAGAGCGAAGGACGGGATTCAGGATCTTCTTCCCCAACACAGGTCAAAACTAACCAGTCAGTTGATAAACAGGAATCTATTGATGAATCCGAAGTAGAGGAAGATGACTCAGACACAGATAAATATTCAGTACCAGCCAATGTATTTGATACCAGTATTCCTGGGCAATGGTATGTTTTGCATACTTACTCTGGTTACGAAGATGCCGTAGCAGATAGTTTACGCCAACGTATTGATTCTTTGGATATGAAAGATAAAATCTTTCATGTTATTGTGCCAAAAGAAAAGCAGATTGAAATTAAAAATGGTAAGCGCAAAACAGTTGATAAAAAGATTTTCCCCGGTTATGTGCTAGTTAAAATGTTAGTAACTGAAGCTTCTTGGTATGTGGTGCGTAATACACCTAGTGTCACCGGTTTCATTGGTTCTGGGACCATTCCAGTACCGATTTCTGATGCCGAGATGGAAACGATCAAAAAGCGCATGGTTGTGGAAGAGCCAAAACATAAGATTGATTTAAAGATGGGTGATTTAGTACATATTACTGATGGTCCTTTCAAAGAATATGACGGAACTGTCAGCGAAGTGGATGAAGCTAGAGGCAAAATTAAAGTTTTAGTTTCTATCTTCGGCCGGGAAACTCCTGTCGAATTAGATTTCTTACAAGTCAAACGTGTCTAAACCTTTTCTGTTACTTTCCCGAGAAAAGTAATCAAACATTCTTTCACCACCCATTTGCCCCGCCAAACGGGTGGTACCCAAAGGCGGGCCCATTCCCAAATTGCTATCTGAAAAGAAAAATTATCTTTCTGGTTATCGGCGAACTCCTCTGCTGTACAGCAGAGTCAAACAACGCCTTCACTGCGATAATTTTTCTACCAGATAACGCAATTTGCTCTATGGGGTTTAAAAACAAAGACTTTCGGACTCCAAGGGCTGGAGCTAAACACACTCAAGCTCTCTCCTCCAATGCTTGATCATTTCAAAAAACTGTCATTATCCGACTTGATCGGATAATCCAGACAAAAAACATTAAATCCGTCATCCAAACCCATCCTTTTGTCATCCTGAGCGTAGTCGCCTCCGGCCTTGGAAGGCCTCTGGCCTGGAAGGAAGGATCTCGTATAAATTAAATCCAATACCATGGCAGTAAAGAAAAAAGTTAGTCGTAAAGACAAACGCCCAATTATTAAACTGATGTGCGAAGAATGCAAGCAGGGGGTTTATCGTAGTCGGAAAAATCCCATTAATACGCCGGATCGGATGAAACTGAACAAATATTGTAAAGTCTGCAGAAAGCACACCCCCCACAAAGAAGCTAAATAGCCACACTTTTGCTCGTCCAAAAGGTGGCGCAAAAAGACGCCCCACTCCCAAATCATTAACCAGAAAGCAAAACTGCCTTTCTAGCTTTCGGCGAACTTGTCGCTACTGCTCCTCAAACAACGCCTTCGCTGTGGCAGTTTTTCTACTGGTTTAAATGATTTGCTCGAAGGGGTATAGAATCCATGAAAATTCAATGGCTCAACGCCGTTAGAAAATAAGGTTAAAAATCTTGACTGAGAGCGAGTTTTTTGATATGTTTGTAGTATAAGGTGGTATTATCTGAAAAGGTAATAAAACTAAACCACCAGCACCTTAAATAGGTGAAAGGGAGACTACCTGATGGAAAAGCATCAGCCTACCTCCGACGATTCCGCTGATGAAGACACTGTC
>JAZDHT010000006.1:0-29236 GCA_043805615.1 Patescibacteria group bacterium
TTTGGTCTGTCTCAGATTAACCGATTTGGGTTCGATTTTGAAGTTTTGGCTATTGCCAAACATTTAGGATATAATTTTAAAGAAATTGGGGTAGAGTGGAACGATGATCCTAATAGCAAAGTTAGAGCCGGCAAAGAAGCCCTGCGGACTTTAAAAGATCTTCTGAAAGTAAAATACAATCTGCTCAAAGGTAAGTATCAATAAAATTATCCCCTGAGCTTGTCGCCTCCGGCCTAGAGGCCTTCTCCGAACCTTGAGGTTCTCCAAATCGGAGGTCTGGTCTGGAAGAAAGGGTTACTTCTTTGTTATTCCCCGAGCGGAGTCGAGGGGTTACATTAGTGTACATTATAAGTATGAAATGGAAATGGTATATTTATATTCTCCAATGTCAGGACAATAGTTATTATACTGGTTGCACTTGGGATTCCAGTAATCGGTTAGAACAACATCTTTTGAAACTCGGGGGAGAATATACTAGGAATCATGGTGTTAAGAAGTTGGTTTATCAGGAAGAATTTGAAGATCTTACTCAAGCCAGACAAAGAGAAATTCAGATTAAAAGTTGGAGCAGAGTTAAGAAAGAAAAGTTGATTAAAGGTGAGTGGAACAAAGAATGGTAAATTAAGGTAACCCCTCGACTACGCTCGGGGAATAATATTTGATTTACTTCAAGAAGTTTTGAATAAGAGCTTCGGCTTCGGAATAATCTTTAACCCAATTAATACGTTTGTCTGCGCGAAACCAAGTCAACTGACGCTTGGCGTAATGTCGGGTATCTTTTTTCATCAGTTCCAGAGCTGTTTTTAGCGTGATTTTATGTTCAAGATAACTTTTGATATGTTTGTAGCCATGGGCAGAAAAAGATGGGCTGGTAAAATTATAACCCAAGCCTAATAATTTTTTTGTTTCTTTAACTAATCCTTCGTGATACATTTCATTGACTTTTTGCTCAATGCGCTGGTAGAGTCCCTCGCGGGGGCGGGATATGCCAATTTGTAAAAATTCGTAGTCAGGTGGATTAAATTCTGTGGCTGATGTTTTTTGTGCCATAAGTATTTCTATTGCCCTAATCACGCGCCGTTTATTTTTAAGATCAGTTTTTGTCTTGGGGTCTAACCACGTTAGCTTAGCGACTAAATTATCTAATGATAGTGAAACTAATTTATCGCGTAGCGCCTGATTAGGAGCTACCTTAGGCAACTGGTAACCATCAATAATTGATTTAATATAAAGCCCAGTACCTCCCACAATAAAAGGGATCATGGGTTTACTGCGTTTTCTATTATCCTCAAAAATTGCTTTAAGCAGATTATTGACTGTGTGTTGGTATGAAGCTAAGGTAAATTTTTCTTCTGGGTCAACAATATCAATCATATAATGGGAGATACCTTGTTGCTGGGTTTTAGTGGTTTTGGCAGTAGCGATATCCATATGACGGTAAACTTGTCGAGAATCAGCCGAGATAATTACCCCATTAAACTTTTTTGCCAATCGCAAAGATAGCTCAGTTTTGCCTGAAGAAGTTGGCCCCACAATAACAATAACCTTGCCCCGCTTAGAAATTCTCATCAATAAAACGATTAGCTATTTAGTTTCATATCCTCTCATAACTCCCCTTTTTTTCATATTCATAACTCCCCTAACCCCTCTTATCTTAAGAGGGGTAACTATTCTTTTCCTCCCCTTAAGATAAGGGGAGGAGAGGAGGGGTTATGTCTAATGGGATGAGGATTTTTTACCGCTCTTAGTGGCAGAAGATAGTTTTGCAATTAGTTGGATACTTTTGCGATTGTCGGGCAAGTGGTGTTTTTTGCGGAGTTTGGCATCTCGTTTTTGAGCGTGTGAATCCAAATTATTTGAATCTTTTACTTTTCTGATCATATATTTATTATCTATCCATTATTCCAGACTTTCTTTGTCATTATCGGGCTAGACCAGATAATCCAGACAAGAATAGAAAAATGTTTCTGTTTATTTTCTTTTCTAGATTCCCGATCCCGCCGGGAATGACGAAAAAAAATGTTAAATATTAGATTCTGGACGATCCACCAGCTGGCGGACAGAATAATGATGAAAATAATAGATAAGATCTTGGGCGAAGCCATGATGACGGCACAAAGTAAATGCCGTCATTTATACGATTCTGGATACGTCTGCCAAAGGCAGATTTACCAGGATGACAATATAAGCTTTGGGGTTATCATTTTAAGGGTGAGCGTTGTTTCCGAAATAACTTAATAGTTTCGGAGATAGTTTTGGTTGATTGTTCGTCTGTTTGTAATTGGCGGATAGTAACAGTAGAAGCAGTAGCTTCTTTTTCTCCTACCACCAACATGTAAGGAATCTTCTGGAGTTCGGCATCCCTGATTTTTCTCCCTAAAGATTCGTTGCGATCATCCAAATTAACCCGGTAGCCTTTTTTAGTTAGTTGATCAATCACAGTTTTAGCATAGTCATTAAATTTTTCACTTACTGGCAAGACGATAGCTTGAATGGGAGTCAGCCAAAATGGCAAAATACCGGCGTAATGTTCCAATAAAAAGCCGATAGTTCTTTCATGAGTGCCTAAGGGAGCGCGATGAATACAGATAGGGGTAGCGGGCTGACCAACGGCATCAATGTAAGTTAGGCCAAATCTTTTTGGTACCGCAAAATCTACTTGGTTGGTAGCCAGAGAGAATTCTTTACCGATAGCACTCCAAACTTGCACATCAATTTTAGGTCCATAAAAAGCCGCTTCATCCGCTACTTCCACATAAGGAATTTTAGCTTTGTCTAAAACATCTCTTACCATAGCTTCAGTCTGTTGCCATAACTCTGGTTCACCCACATATTTTTTACCTAGTTTAGCTGGGTTGTGAGTGGAGAAGCGCATCACATATTTTTTAATGCCGAAAGCTTTGAAATATTTTAGATACATAGCATTAACAGCTTGAAATTCTTCGGCAAATTGTTCGGGGGTGCAGTAGATGTGAGCATCATTCATAGATAGCATGCGGACGCGCATTAAGCCAAACAATTCACCGGATTTTTCGTAACGATAATTGGTGCCATATTCGGCTAAACGCAGAGGCATATCGCGATAACTGCGAGGTGTTGCGGCGAAGATCTTGTGGTGATGCGGACAGTTCATTGCTTTAAGGTAGTACTTATGTCCCTCTAATTCCATGGGTGGGAACATGCTCTCGGCATAATAGGGTAAGTGTCCAGACATAAGATAGAGAGATTCTTTGGCGATATGGGGGGTTCTGACCTGCTGATAACCACCGGCCGTTTCGGTTTGATGCGCCAATTTTTCCAGTTGTTCAATAATCACCGTGCCATTAGGCAACCAGAGTGGGAGCCCGGGGCCAATGTCATCATCAAAAGTGAATATTTGTAGGTCTTTGCCTAATTTGCGGTGGTCCCGTTTCTTAGCTTCTTCTAACATCACCAGATATTCATCTAATTCGGCTTGAGTAGGGAAAGCAGTACCATAAATACGGGTGAGTTGGGCATTGCGTTCATCACCTCGCCAATAAGCTCCAGCTAAAGAGAGTAGTTTAATTACTCCAATATCCTTAGTAGATTTAACATGCGGGCCTTCGCATAGATCCACAAATTCGCCAGTGCGATAAAAAGTGACTTTATTGTTGCCGGCTGCTTTTAAATCTTGGATTAGTTCTGTCTTATAGACTTGCCCAGCAGTTAAGGCACCAGTGATAGCTTCATCAACATCTATTTCAGTTTGTTCAAATTTTAGGTCTTGTTTGAGTAACTCTTGCATCTTGGCCTCTATTAGAGGCAAGTCTTCCGGGATAAGTGGTCTAGGTAATTCAAAATCATAGTAGAAACCATCTTCAGTGGCCGGACCAATACCCAGTTTGGCCTCGGGAAACATCTGCACAACTGCGGCAGCTAAAACATGCGAAGCTGAATGTCGCATTGTCGCTAGTTTGCTGTGTTTGTCGGTTTTATGTTGTCTAGTTTGTTTCGCCATACTAAGTTAGATTGACTTCCTATATTGTATAAAATCCTGGCTGTTCTGGCTAACTTTCTCTGTATCATCCTTAACCTTCATTTTGTCATCCTGAGCTTGCCTGCCCGTCCGTAGCCTTGGCGTAGGAGGGTCGAAGGATCTGGCTGGCGACAGCCCACCATAGCTCATGCGACCGACGGTGGGTCGCTTTTGAAAGCGACCTTAATTCTTGTTACTTTTCAGAGAAAAGTAACCAAAAGCTCCGACCAGTCGCCTTCGCTCTGGATAAAGTAAAATATAGCTTTCTGTTCTCGTCCCGCATTTGCAGGACTTCACAGCGCTAATTTTACTAATCCAGTACGCTCAGGTTCCAATGGTCGGGGTAATAAGGCGGGTACACTTAAACTAGTATGTCAGAGACAGACAGGATAACAAAGAGGTATTATAAGGATATGGAAAGATTAAATAAGTATTTGGCAGGGGCAGGAGTGGCTAGCCGACGCAAGGCAGATGAAATTATCTTGTCTGGATTAGTCAAGGTCAATGGGCAGGTGGTAACTAAATTAGGTACGCTTATAGATTCTGATCAAGATAAGGTTAAATATAAAGGTAAAGTTTTGCACAGCGCAGAACAAGTGATCTTTATGTTTAACAAACCCAAAGGGGTTACTTCGACGATGTCAGATCAACATGCCGACTACATTATTGCTGATTATTTTAGAAAAGAAGGTAGAGTTTTCCCAGTAGGTCGGTTAGACAAAGATAGTGAAGGGTTGTTGCTGGTAACTAATAACGGAGATTTGGCTAATCAACTAACTCATCCTCGTTATGAACATGAAAAAGAATATGAAGTTTTAATCGAAGGGGAATCGGAGGCTAATATAAAAAAATTCTCCCAAAGTTTTAGATTGGATGGTCGCAAGACTCAACCTATGCAGGTTAAAATAATCAGAAAAATTTCTCCCAAGCGCTGGCTAATTTCATTGATTTTACAAGAGGGGAGAAAGCGGCAAATCCGACACATTGCTCTGGTGTTGGGCTATAAAGTTAGGCAATTAAGACGGGTGCGGATTGGTAAATTAAAACTCGGGCGCTTACCAGTAGGTAAGTACACCCGAGTTTTAGAGAAGGATATTATTTAGTTTTAGGTTTGGAAGATTGGTGGAGTTGTTGCCAACCAATCAAAGTTATTAGGAATGTGATTACCCAGAACCAAACTGATGGAGCTGTTGGCCCAGTAGATGGCAATTGCATTGGGATAACGATAGCTACAGGTGCGTCGTCATCACGTTCACCAATAGTTTCGCTGGTGCCAGCAACATTAAAGATAGTGCTTGAATCAATAACTGCGTTAGATTTAGCGACCAGTATTAGAGTAGTGGTAGATTCTCCAGTTGGGATGGTAATCTTGCCGAAGATAGCTGAGGCCACATCCAAGTTAAGTTGTAAGACATTGGTAGATAGGGTAACCGGGCCAGTAAATCCACCTAAACGGATAATGGTTACTTGGTAGGTAGCTGATTGGCCAGGATTAATCGTGGTGTTGGTAAGCGGGGTTACTTGGATGGTAAAGTCTTCAGTACTACCGCCAGTAGTTGGGGCAGGAGGTGTAGGGGTAGGGCTAGAGCCACCGCCACCACTTGGAGGAGGGGGAGGAGATCCGGCAACATTGATCTGTAAATCAGCATCATCAGCATGAATGGGCGATCCACTTATGGCAGTACCAGTTACAGCGAATGTTAATAAGTGACTAGCAGATATATTCTTAGTTGTTACATGCATGATAGTAGTCCAGTCATTGTCTTGATCTAACTGTAAGACATCAAAAGAGACACTGGATATGTAGTCGCCGAATTCACTCAATAAATTATGGGTTAATATAACTCTGTCAGTAAAGTTATTTATAGGTGTTACGGTAACAGTGTAATCGGTAGATCCGCCAGTGTCCACGGTTCTTAAATTAGGAGTAACCTCAATCGTAAAGTCAGGTGTTGGCGGAGGTGGCGGAGGTGGCACAACTATGACATTAATTTGTAAATCAGCTGTGTCGCTATGTTGAGGGGCACCATCCGCGGCAGTACCAGTAACTACAAAGTCGTTAATCAGATAACTTTCGTCGATAGTTTTAGTGGTGACATGAAGAATCGTTGAGTCACTTCCACCATTGATCAAATCAGTAATATCAAATGTGGCTTGAGCAATGTAATCGCCAAAACCAGATAAGAGGTTATTTGTCAAACTAACCGTTTCGGCAAAATTATTTAATCTCACTATTTTAACAGTATAAGTTGTGCTATTGCCAGAATCAACTGTTTGTAATTTCGGTTCAACAGTGATGGTAAAGTCGGGTGTAGTCGGGGTGAATAACACCAGATTCGCTGTGTCGTTGTGTGATAGATCTATTCCGCTGACATTAACAGTGCCAGTCACAATGAAGTTGATTGTTATATCAGGTGCTGGCTCGGTAGTTGTTACACGTAGAATAGTGGAGGTTTGAACAGGGTCTAAGCTGTCATCGTCAAATATAGCTGATTGAATATATTGTTTACTACCCAAATCAGTGGTTAAGTTGATGGTACCAGTAAGACCATTCAAGCGGGTGATTGTAATAGTATAAGTGGTGTTTTGACCTGGTTGAATTGTTTGACTAATCGGTGAGACATCAATAGTAAAATCTACAATCTTAAGGATTGCTATATCAGAATGCATAGTTGGATTCCCATCGATGATAGCTGTGCCCATAACACTAAAATTGAAATCAGTTACTAATATATTTCCATTAGTAACCACGGTGAGGGTAGTGGTATTTTCCCCAGCACTTAAAGTGTTGTCAGTAAATAGCGCAGATTGAATGCCTGGCCGTCCTACTAAATCATTAATTAAATTGATATCTTGGTCCATGCCATTTAGGCGGACAACGGAGACAGTGTAAGAAACTGTGCCGCCAGGTACTGTGATTTGAATATCTGGAGAAACAGAAATAGTAAAGTCTGGTGTATTTCGGATCAGTAGTTGGGCGGTAGCAGTACGTTGTGCTAGTGCGCCATTAAGATCTGGCGTATCACCAAACACTACAAATGTGTTAGTTGCGTCAGCAGTAGGATTTTGGGCGGTGGCTGTTAGAATAGCTGTTAGAGTAGCACCGGTTAAAATACTTGGGTTGATAATGGCTGATTGCACACCTGGCATGCTACCTAAGTTAGTGGTTAAAGTAACATCACCAGCAAATCCAAATGTTCTGGTTAGCGTAATGGTGTAAGTAGTCTGCCCGCCAGGAGTAATAGTGCGGCTGGCAGGATTAATTGCGATGCTGTAGTCAAAAGGATTACGGATTAAGAGATCGGCAGTATCAGTGCGGTTAGCAGACACCCCATCCACTAATCCATTACCGGTAACAATGAACCCAATGATATCTTGGTTATTAATGCCAGTTCTGGCAGTTACTCGTAATTTGGTAGTGAGATTAGCAGGGGAAAGAGTGGGGGAATCAAAAATAGCAGATTGAATATAAGCGCCATAGGCAGACAATAAATTGTTGCTTAAAGTTACGGTATTAGCGTAACCGTTAACCAGTATCAAGGTGACATCATAAACCACAGTACCGCCGGGGGCAACAGTAAGGCTATTAGGTGTAACCTGGATATTAAAGTCAGGAGTATTCCAAATAATGAAAGTGGCACGATCTGATCGTTGGGCTGGGTTACCATTTAGATTAGAAGTATCACCATAAACATAGAAAATATGAGTAGCATTAGCAGCTGGATTATTGGCGATTACTGTTAGTGTTGCCGTTAAAATCCCACCTGATAGAACAGTAGGGTTAATTACTGCAGACTGTACTCCTGCCTTACTACCCAAATCTGTGGTCAGGTTAACATTACCAGTAAACCCAAATAATCTAGTTAAGGTAATGGTGTAGGTAGTAACACCCCCAGGAGAAACAGTCCGGCTATCTGGGTCAATGACGATAGTATAATCTTGCAGATTTTGAATAATAAAGGTGCCATTGTCTTTGCGGTCTGCAGGTATGCCACCTACTAAACCATTACCATTAACCTCAAACGGCAGGTTACTGTTATCAGCTGGGTCGGTGGCAATCACAGTAAGATATGCATCATTTTTACCATTTTCGAGGGTGTTATCATCAAAAATTGCTGAAGCCACAAAGGGACTTACTAAATTATGGGTTAAGATGATGGTTTCAGTATACCCATTTAATCGAGTTAGGATAATATGATAAATAGCTGTCCCACCAGGGTTGACAGTTTGGGTCTTAGGTGGCTCAATCGCAATCGTAAAGTCGGGTGTATTTGCAATAATAAAGTGTGCTTGGGAGGTATAACGTGTAGCAGGAACACCTCCTAAATCTGGAGTATCCCCATTGACTACGAATATATGGTCAACATCAATTGTTGGGTTAGCGGCAATAACTGCCAGAGTAGAAGTAAGAGTGCTTCTTGAAAGAGTTACAGGTGTGAATATAGCAGATTGCACCCCAAGCTTAGTGCCTAAATCGGTACTTAAGGTGACATCGCCAGTAAAATCACCTATGCGAGTTAGAGTAATAACATAAGAGGCACTACCTCCAGGGATTACAGTTCGGGTGAGGGGAGCGATTTCAATTGAATAATCTGGTATCACGCTAATGGCTAAATTAGCCTGATCAAAGCGAATCAATCCACTAGGAGAGCTGGTTCCCGTAACGGTAAAGTCAAACCCAGGGTGGGTTACCCCAGGTTTAGTTTGAATATGCATTAGGGTAGAGTCAGTTATGGGGTTAGTATCATAGGTAACATTTTGTACATAGATACCGAAATTAGTTAATAGATCATCAGTTAACAATACTGGTTCATTAAATCCATTAATTGGATGGATGGTGACTGTATAAGTAGCGGTAGCACCAGCCAATACACTTTGGCTGTTTGGTATAACTTCTATTGTGTAATCAGGAGTATTAACGATACGTAATTCAGCGGTAGCTTGGCGTTGGGCAGGGCTGCCATTTAGATCAGGTGTATCACCAAAAACAATAAAAGGGATAGTTACATCTGGATTAGGAATGTTTGCTACTAAAGTTAGAGTAGGGTCTGGATCTCCTATGCTTAACACGGTATCGCTAAAAATCACGGATTGCAGGTTAGGATTTAATGGAATAGCTATGTCAGTAGTTAAAGTTACATCACCGACAAAACCATATAATCTGGTTAATTTGATTGTGTAAATTGCAGTACCACCAGGGGCAATAGCTTGAGTATCTGGGAAAACAGCTAAGGTATAATCTTGTGGAGGTTTGATCACTAATGTAGCGCCATCTTCGTGATGAATGCCAATTGGACCGGGAATCAGTACTACCTCATCCCCTAATATTAAGAACTCGATAGTAATGATTTCGGTCAGACCAGCAGTAGTCTTGATGCCGAGTTCAACATTCTTAGTTTCATCTACTGCTAAAGGAACAATTAAAGTGTCAAAATTGCCATCAAAAGTAAAGTTATCTAAGTAAGTACCCAAATAACCACCTAAATCGGCGGAAGTCAGCCTGATGTTGCCAGCAAATCCGTCTAAACTTTTCAGTTTGACATCATATAGCGCAGTGTCGCCCCAATATACTTCTTGGTTTTTGGGAGTAACAACTAAACTAAAATCTGGGATACCGCCTTCGAGGTTCAAAATTCCGGTTACAGCAGGTGGGTTGGATACACTTGGGATTGATCCCGGGGGAGGTGCCACATACATTAGTCCCAGTGCCGGCATATAGTTTGTATTAGCATTAATTTGGAACGGAATTGACCCACCTCCATGTTCTAATGCGTAATCAGTTAGTTTAATAGTTAAAATTGGCGGGTTACTGACAAAGCCATAATCAGGCGCATCAGGGATGTCAGATGGCGATAGGCGCCTATTGAAAAAGCCTATTCCCCCTAACCATTGATCAAGCTCTTCTACAAAAGTGATCATTGGATTATTTGGATCGTCATCGGTTCTTGGGGGAATATTTTCTGGCACAGTAATGATTGCAGACTCAATAAATTCTGGGTATTGATTAACTAGATCATCAACGCGAAAAATCATAGTTCCATAAAAAGGCAATGGACCGCCATTACGAGGGTCGTTAATGTCGCCGGCATTAAAATATGTGCCATGTTCTATTTGGATGTTGATGGTGTACTTTACCTCATCAGTAGGACCACCAGTATCATTGTCTGGAGTCAGCGACAACGTAATTTCTGGTCCACCAGGTTTCTGGGCTTTGGTACCCAAAAAATTTAGCAGGTTACCAATTTCTCGGCTAAACAGGACAAAAAATAACATCAAAAACACACCAAAAATTCCCAGACCGATTTTCCAGCGGGGGATTTTAGGTGGTTTAGGTTTGCTGATACCATAAAATGATCCGCCTAAAGCAGGTCCCCATTGATTTGGTCGGGACTGCTCTGGTGGCAGATTGTTATTTTCTTGGTTCAAATGAGCTATTAATTTTGGTATTTGTTTTTTGTAGCCTAGGCCTAGACTATTATTTCATTATATCATATAATTTGGCTTTCGTCAATCATAAAATTTGGGTGAAATATCGTGTTACCAACTACTATTAATTGTCTACTGGGTAATTGTTATCATCCAATTTCCTAAACCGTCATCCTGAACTGACGACGTTTTCCTTGTGTCGTCATTCTGGCTTTGTCCAGAATCGTATAATTTATTCAGGATCTTAAAGTTCTTTCACCACCCATTTGCGCCGCCAAACGGGTGGTACCCAAAGGCGGGCCCATTCCCAAATTGCTATCTGCAAAGAAAAATTATCTTTCTGGTTATCGGCGAACTCCTCTGCTGTACAGCAGAGTCAAACAACGCCTTCACTGCGATAATTTTTCTACCAGATAACGCAATTTGCTCTATGGGGTTAAAAAAATAAACTCCAATGCAAGTTTAAGAACACCAAAAGTTTTTAATAATCTGGTTGACATTGAAACGTAAATGATGTATAATAAAAGTAAGATTTAAATTTGGGGCGAAATGAAAAAACAACTTAAACACATGGCCAAGCTTGGCCGCAAGCTGTCTCGGGTCTCACAAACCAAAAAATTCAAAACTAAATTTGCTGGGTTCGTTATCTTGATGGCAGTACTCGCCATCATTTTAGCTATGCCGACTGCTCGCCAATATGTATTAGTTAAAGCAACCAGAGCTAATAGCAGCCCAGTTGCATCAGCAAGTCTTTTTCGTTAATAACCATTAATCGTTATGAAACAAAAACAAAAACAAAAAAGACATTTTCATAAATTTACTTCTCGCTTAATCGAGTTTTCTAATCGACAGGTTAACCGAGCAATGTTTGTAATGTTGTTAATTGTTACTACTGTTTTGGTAATCAATGTACCAAACATTGTGCAATACTTTACTGCCCATCCCAGCTCTGCGTTTGATGCAATAAATCCGAGTTTTCCACCAAGCATCGGGGGCACACCAGTACCATGGGGTAAAGCCCCCTGGGGAAATGGCCCCAGCGATGATTTGCCAAATCCAGATTTTGAAATATCAATAAACCCTCTCAGAAGATTAGTATTCGCAGGGTTGGACACAAGATTTGAAATAAAAATAGATACTAATATGGGTTTTGGCGTAGCTAATGATGGTATTATCGAATTATTTTCACCTGAACTAGATGAAGCCATGAATAACAATAAAATAACTGATTATCGGTTTAAATCGGAATATCCTTGGCCCAACAACCCCATATTTTGTGGTCCCGATTCACATTTCACAGTTTTTCTTTATGTAGATACTTTTATTAATACTGATTTAGGAAACACTTATTCTAATATACCTTTTACTGTTGTGGGCATAAGTAATCAAACAGCATCGTATGAGGAAACGGGGGGAACGGGTGAATATATAATCACAAGAAACACAGATCAAGCTAGAACCATTATTAAGAATACCGATTGGAAACCTTTTGGCAATACCTCAACTGTAGGAGAGGGTAGTCAAAGTGGACAGATGTATGAGAACAAAGTAGTATTTTCGAAATTTAATTGGACAACTTTACACGACATATACATTAAAGATATGTCAACAGAAGTCACAACTCCCATATGTACTGCCACTGGAGAGCAATATTTCCCGGTTATTTATGAAAATTATATCGCATGGACAGATTATAGAAACGAGAACCCAGATATTTATATGTATGATCTAAGTGATCCTTTGGCTGGAGAAAAAAATATTACAGCCGGTTCTGATTTAAGTGACCGGTTTTCTGCTATATATGGTAAATATATAGTTTATGTCCATGGATCGCTATTTGAACCGGAATATAGTTTAAACATATATAATATAGAAAATCAAACTACTACCGTGCTTGAATATGCTCATAAACCAGGCTCTCTTGACATATATAAAGATAAAATTATTTGGACAGAAGGAA
The DNA here is from genome assembly GCA_043805615.1 of Patescibacteria group bacterium. Classification (GTDB taxonomy): domain Bacteria; phylum Patescibacteriota; class Kazan-3B-28; order Kazan-3B-28; family UBA10110; genus UBA10110. Next base: position 12,384 of record JAZDHT010000006.1, read on the forward strand.
GTGATTATCCCCATGCTTTAATACATCTATATGATATGAGTACTGGTGAAGAAGACATTTTAACTGCTCAAACAGATGGTGATCAAACATATGCGCAAATCCATAAAAATTTGGTTGTTTGGGCAGAGCGAATTTTAAGCGGTTCTCCCACTAATCTAACTACAAAAGTTCATCTTTATAATCTAGACAATCATACAGATACAGTTATAGCAGATTATAATGATATAGGTGGGTTTATAGCTGTATATATAAATGTGTCAGATGATTGGGCTATTTGGCTCGGAGATGAGACCAATGAAATGCCTGCCGAACAAGATGTATTTTTTCACAAAATATCAGATCCCATAGGGGAGAACTATAAAATAACTGATAATAACAATCAAGAGTCGGTTCTCAGTGTTTTTGGAAACAAAGCAATCTACAACGACCATCTAACCAGCACAGTTAAGGTATTTGAATTGTTAAATTAATATTGTTCTAAATAATAATATAATCAAATATAAATAAACGGCTCAACCATGAGCCGTTTGTATGTGTTTGTGCCTATAGAGATCGAATGGTTGACAAATTGGTGAAAAAAGATTTTACTTGGGACAGGGACAAATCAAAAAATATAGTCCCAGATTGACAAATAGAACAAAAAGGAGGCTGATGAAGCCATGCAATTCTGGATTAAATTTTTTAACCAGCCCATGATGTGGGGTTTGGCTTTTGTGATGATATTAGCCATTGGGCTTTGGGTGTATAAAACACCAGGTCTTTTGATGCTCGAAGGTGGCAAAAACCTTTTTGGCATATGGGTTGAAGCTGAAGGTAGCTATGCTGACAGTGACACCACTCCAAATAATCAGGGGTTTGTTGCTGATGTTTTAACAAATTATCCAACTTTATCTGGGGTGAGTTTATCGGCGCGGGATGCAAATGGTGAATTGATGAGTCAGACGAATGCCCACTATAATTTTTGGGTTGGGCTATTCGTTACCATAATGTTGTTTGTGTTGGTGGTAATTGCCACCCGCAAGTCTACTAGCGCTATCTTTATCCTTGGCCCATTACTAGTGGGGCTAATTATTCTCATGGTTGTTACTGTTAAATCGGCTGGCAATATGGGCTATCCCGACGCCAAAATAAGTCTGGATGTGGGTGGCGCAATTTTCGACTGGTTGCTATGGTACGGGGGGGTTTCTTTGGGAGTGTTTTTTGCCATTAAAGCAATGATTCGCAACGGTTTAATCCGTGGGATTGACGAGGAAGGTCCATTAGACTTTTCTCGGTTGCAGCATGTATTGGCTACTACTGCAGGGAAAACAGTAGAAAGTGCCAGCGCAGTTGGTCACAAATTGCAACGGGCGATAGGCGAGACCGATCCAGTTAATGTAACATCTGTATCTGCACCACAGCCAGCTGTTGTGGCTAAAAAACCATTACCAAGTTTTCGGCATAGGCATTGTGTTCAATGCGGTGGGGACATAAAGAATGGTAAATGTTCCTTGTGTTCAACACTAATCAATGGGATTACAATTGACATTGCGTATGGGTTATGTGACCGATGTGATGCTCCTAAAGCGGCTCGGTCCAAGTTTTGTTATAACTGTGGAGTCTTATTTGATGATGAAACTAGCCATTCGTATTCTGATTTGTCTAAATATTGCTCACAGTGTGGACAACCTCAAGCATCAGACTCAAAGTATTGTGAGCATTGTGGGGCTCAATTCGCGGCACCGCAAAACTGATTTTACTGTTTGTTCAAACTTTAGTGAGAACTAATTCACTAGTACTTTATAAAAAATCCGCCCATCGGGCGGTTTTTTGTATCGTGAAATTATTGTTTATATATGGAGTGGTGTAGCCAGGCGTAGCTCTGCTGTACAACAGAGCAAAGGTTGGTGGGCGGTACTGGTATCCTTTGCTCCGGCGGAGCTTCGGAATACCTCTTATCAACTCATCTATCCTTCTCTATGGCTAACCATTCCGTAGCCTTGGCGAAGGATGGTGGTGGGCGGTACTGGATTCAAACCAGTGACCTCTTCCACGTCAAGGAAGCGCTCTAATCAACTGAGCTAACCGCCCCTTAAGCTACTGTTGTAGCAATGTTCAATGTCACCAATGTAACACCAATTACCAATTTAACAAATCTTAGCGAGTTGCAGGGAGTTGCTCCGAGATTTATTGGTGTACATTGGATAAATTGGTGGAGATTGGGGATTACGCCGTAGGCGTTATTTACAGCGACCAAGAATATCTTTGATGCGGGATTGCAGAGTTAGGATACTGTTTGTTAAACGATCTTCTGAGCTGTTGTTGTTGATAATCAAATCAGCATATTCTGTGCCAGGTTCAACATATTTATCGTGCATGGGTCCAGCTGATACCAGATATTGGTTGATGGAAGATTGGTAATCGCTATCGCGTTGATGGACATCTCGTTGCAGACGCCGAGCTAGGCGAACATCTGGTTTAACATCAATGAACACTATTAAGTCAAAGAATGATCTAATTTCTGGATCGGTTAGAATTAAGATGCCTTCTACAATCACTATAGGTGCCGGATAAACCCGACTAGTTTCGCGTTTGCGCATATGTGTAGCAAAATCATATTGAGGAATATCAATCGGGTTGCCACCATCCAATTGTTTTAAATGTTCTAAGAGTAATTGATTATCAAGGGCGGCAGGTTCGTCGTAATTGATTTCATCTCGTTTATTCATAGGGACATCTCTGCGGTCGATATAATAATTATCGTGCGAGATGCTGACAATATCGTCTGGTGCTACTTCGTGAATTTTTTTAGTAATGTAAGTTTTGCCGGATCCAGTACCCCCAGCAATTGCGATGATAAAAGGTGGTTTTTTATTTCCGTTGTTCATCTTTCTATTATGGCAAAATGGGGGATATTTAGCTACTATTTGTTCCAACAGACAAATCTACCATTCAGTAGAAAATAATAACCCATTTTCCTCTCCTCCCCTTATCGAGGGGAGGATGGGCGAAGCCGGGCGAAGCTTCCACCAGGAAGCGAAGACTGGCGGGGTGGGTTAATTGTTTACCCATCTCCCCTTACCCTCCTCGGTAAGGGGGGTAATTTTATTAATGTGATTAGTTTTCAATTAGTGTCATCTGTGACTAACTCTTGATTTTTATATCAATTTTGATAGGATAGTTACGCTGTCTGTTAGTGGGTAGTCGCTTCTTGAAAAAGGGGAGGAAAGTCCGAGCACCATTCTTAATTTGAACAGTTCCTAACAGGAACCGGGGGCAACCCCAGGGAAAGTGCCACAGAGACAATACTATCCCTCTCCAGTTTCGGGTAGAAACCCAGTATCTATTCGTCATGCTGAATTAAAATTTCAGCATCTCCAAGAAAGATCCTGAAACTAGCCTCCGGCCCGGTGGGCCTCAAGGCCCAGAGGGTTCAGGATGACGGGTAGGGGTGATTTCTATTTAAAACTGGGGAGGGACAAAGGTGAAAAGTTGCAAGGTGTGATATGTAGGAAATTAGGTTAAAACCTGATAACTTACTCTAAGCTACTTGCAAGGCTTCCGTGTGAACGGAATGTCCCGGTAAACCCTGTTCGGTGCAAGTTGGGTGGGTCAATTTTTATCAATGTCTTGAATTAAGAGCAGATAAAAAGTGATCCCAACGCGTGAGCCAGTTGGTGACAGCTGGCCTAGATAGATGACTATCGCCTCGCCAATTTTGGGTTGGTGTAGTAAATTTGCCAAGTTGTTTACTTTTGAGTGATTAGCTTGGGAGTAATCTATACGAGTCTTAAATTGGCGAGGTACAGAACTCGGCTTATAGCTAGCAGACAGTATAAAAGATCTCTTCTGATAAGAAGGGATTTTTTATTGGTTTTCAGATATAATAAGGTAGAACTAAACCTAGATTTTCCCCTTATGAAGAGATCCCGACTTTTATTTACTTTTTTACCTTTGCCAATAGATTGGCTGATGGTTTGGGGGGCTTTCTTACTAGCTTATTGGGCAAGAGCACATCAATGGTTCGGTGTTCCCGAAGTAACTTATATGTTGCCATGGGGTGAATATGTTGGGCTGACAAGCCTGATCGCTACTGTTTGGGTAGTAATCTTTGCCACTACTAGTATCTATAATCGTCAACCGAGTGATAAATTAGGCAGTTTGTTGTATCAGATTTTTGCTGGAGTTTCAATTAGTTTGGCTTTATTTATCATTGTATTATTTGGGCTTAAAGAAACCTTCTTCTCCAGATTGATTGCGGCCTACGCTTGGGGTTTTAGTATCTTATTAGTTTTTTGTGGAAGGTTATTATTGTCAGCTGGACAGCGTATTTTAGCTAAATTTGGTTATCAGCGGGAACATATAGTTATTATTGGGCATGGCACCACAGCAGATGAGTTAGCTGATCATTGTAAAAAAAATCTGGCGTTAGTAAAAATTATTGATCCAACAGAATTATTAGAAACCGAAAATCCAGGTGCGCTTATTAATGTAGAGCAAACTGATCAGATAATTTTTACTAGTGACAGTGGCAACCATAACGGATTAGAATTACAACTAATAGAATTCTGCGAACAGCATGGCATCCGATTTAAATATGTTCCATCAAAAGTTCAACTGCGGTCGTTAAACCTATTTAGCGAAGTAATTAAAGGCCACCCCTTGTTGGAAATTAAACCGACTGCTTTAGATGGCTGGGGCAGAATTATTAAACGCGTATTTGATTTTTTGTTTGCGGCTATAGCGATTATTTTGTTGGCTCCCGTGATGATTATTATTGCTATATTGATTAAATTGAATTCTACTGGGCCAGCATTGTATATTCAAAATCGTCCTGGTCAATTTGGCAAAGAATTTAATTTTTATAAGTTTCGTTCTATGTATACACATCTTTCTACGGGTGAGCAATACGGTGGTAGGGAAGCGGAAAATTTGTTAGATCAATTACGTCAACATAGCAACGAAGCAACGGGACCGTTATTTAAAATGAAAAACGATCCTCGGGTTACTAAGATAGGGAAGTGGTTAAGAAAGACCAGCTTGGATGAATTACCCCAACTATTTAACGTGTTGGATGGAGATATGAGTATAGTGGGACCGCGGCCGCCCTTAGTGAATGAATATGTCCAATATAGTAAAGAACAAAACCGACGCATGTTGGTTAAACCAGGGCTCACTGGATTATGGCAAGTCTCTGGCCGATCGGACTCTGTGTTTGATGAGTATATTAAATTAGATTTGTATTATATTGAGCATTGGTCATTGTGGTTAGATATACAAATTATTTTAAAAACTATTTGGGCAGTGATTACTCATAAAGGAGCTTATTAGAATGATTAAGAATTAGAAAATATTAAGAAACCGTCATCCTGGCTTCGTCCAGGATCGTATAGATGACGATGTTTTCCTTGCATCGTCATCCTCGCCTCGTCGGGGATCGTATAAATGACGATGTTTTCCTTGCATCGTCATCCTCGCCTCGTCGGGGATCGTATAAATTGTTATACGATTCTGGAGTCACCCGCCCAGGGCGAGGTTCCCTAGAATGACGAAGGATGGAACGATAAAAAATTAAAGATGAAAAATATAGAAGAATTAAAAGTTGCCATTGTGGCAGATTGGCTGACGAGCCGAGGTGGTGCCGAACGGGTAGTAGTGGCCTTGGCAGAAGCCTTCCCTGATGCTGATATTTTTACATCAGTCTTCAAACCGGAAATCTTTCCAGAATTTGCTCATAGAAAAGTAAAAACTAGTTTTTTGCAAACTATGCCTTTTGGCAAAAAACATCAATTTTGGCCAACTTTGCGTCCCTTGGCGTTTGAATTATTAGATTTAGATAATTATGATTTGGTTATTAGTAGCGCCAGTGCCGAAGCCAAGGGTATAATTACTAAACCAGAAACATTACATATTTGTTATTGCCATACTCCAACGCGGTATTATTGGAGCCATTATCATTATTATCTTAAGCATCCTGAATTTGGCTGGTTGAATCCTTTAGTACAATTAGCCCTGCCCAGCCTAATTAATAAACTAAGATTATGGGATCGAGTGGCTGCTGATCGAGTAGATGTATTTATCGCTAATTCTCACACTACCAAAGCCAGGATAAAAAAATATTATGAACGTGAGTCTATAGTGATTTACCCTCCGGTTGATGGGGCCAGATTTGCCATTGCCAAAGACGTGGGGGATTATTACCTCGTAGTTGGCAGGCAAACAGCCTATAAACGAACAGATTTAGCTATCGCCGCTTTTAATAGTTTAAAATTGCCACTTAAAGTTATCGGTACTGGTCCAGCTCTAAAAAAATGGATGCTGGGAGCGAAAAAAAACATTTCTTTCTTAGGTAAGTTATCTGATGCTGAAGTAGCTAAGTATTTGTCACATTGCCGAGCATTAATTATGCCCCAAGAAGAAGATGCGGGTATCGTTCCTTTGGAAGCTATGGCGTCTGGTCGGCCGGTGGTGGCTTTCAGGGGAGGGGGAGCTACAGAAACAATTATTGATGGTAAAACTGGAGTTTTCTTTGACCAGCAAACGCCGGTAGCATTGGCTGAAGCAGTAGAAAGATCTCAGACCATTGCTTGGCAACCAGAAGTGATTCAACAACATGCCAACAAATTTGATACTACTAACTTTAAAAATAAAATTAAAGAATTTATTCATAAGAGTTATCAAGAGCATTTAAACTTAATGTCTTAACTATGAAACTATCATCACGTTATTATTGGTTCTGGTTAATTATTTTACCCCTAATCATTGCGGGCGGTGCTTATTATTTTACTCAACCTAAAACAGAGATGTCTGGCAGTAAAACGGTTTATACGGTGTTACCTAAATCTGCTGATCCAGCAATTAATGGGAGTTATGAAGATTTACAGGCTACTAATTTATTCATTGATGTGATTAAATCTTGGGTATTTAGCGATAATTTTCAAAATGAGTTCAAAGCAGATTTTTCGGGTGTGACTAGTGTAAAATTTCAGCCTCTGTCGATGCAAACTTTTACCATAGCAGTAATGGCACCATCCGCCGAAATGGCTTTGACGGCCGATCAGCATTGGCAAGAGTTAGTTTATAGAGAAATAGGTAATTACGACAAACATGCTGATAAAACTGGTGGGTATGTCATATATAATTTTGATCCAACTAGCTACCAGGTGGTGTCTAAGGCTGTAACAAATTCCGGTTTAGGTTTATTAATCGGATTAATTTTAGGTGGGTTTGTTATTTTGTGGAATAAATATTATCGAGCATGAGAATCGGGATAGATATCAGGGGCTTGCTGACCGGCCAGCATAGTGGTGTCGAGCAGTATACTTTAAAAGTGTTAGAACAATTATTGCGTTTGGATCAGCACAATACTTTTGTGTTATTTTATGTTTCCTATCGTAACCTAGATAAAAAATTAGCTGACTTAATTTCTGAGGCGCCTTGGTTGCGTCAACATAATGTCGAAATCCGTAAGTTAAAATGGGTTAATTTCCCTTTGCTATTGCATGCTTTATGGAAACCACTAGATTGGCCTAAGGTAGATAAAATTTGTGGGGGATTAGGAGTTATGTGGCAACCTAGCCCAAGAATTTTGCCGGTGAGTCGAAGATGTCAGCAAGTAATTACATTCCACGATTTAGTATTTGAAATATTCCCGCAATTTTATACTTGGAAATCCAGGCTTTGGCAGTGGCAAATGAGCTACCCCTACTTAGCTAAAACAGCCGATCAAATTATTGCTGTATCTCAAAGCACAAAAGCTGATTTGGAAAGAATTTATCAGGTTAAACCAGAAAAAATCCGAGTCATTTATGAAGGGGTTGAACCAAACTATTTCAACAAGGTTGATGAGCAAACAATTGTTGCTCTAAAAAATAAATTTAATATCCCAGAGAAGTACCTATATTACATTGGTAGTCTAGAACCTCGAAAAAACGTTATAGCCATTGTTCGCGCATTGGCACATTTGAGAGAACAAAATGTTAATATAAAGTTAGTGGTTTCAGGAGGAAAAAGTTGGTTAGAGAGGCCAATGTTTGCTGAGATTGAAAAATTACATCTGGCAGAGCATGTTATTTTTACTGGACCAGTTACCGAAGTGGAAAAAATTGCCTGGTTACAGGGTGCAACTGTGTTTTTATTCCCATCTTTGTATGAAGGATTCGGTTTGCCGGTATTAGAGGCTATGGCCGCTGGTTGTCCAGTTGTAACCAGTAATGTATCATCATTGCCTGAGGTAGTAGGGGAGGCCGCTATATTGATTGATCCTAATGATCAAGTTGCCATCAATACGGCGGTAGCGAATCTTTGCTCTGATCCCGTTTTAGCTCATAAATATGTTGAGCAGGGGAGAGCAAGGGCAAAACAATTTAATTGGGAAGAGACAGCTAAGACAACTCTAAATATTTTATTGCATGGGGGAAAATAAAAAATATTATCACATCAAGCGCAAGACTAAAAGTTTTAGTCGGCGAGTGAATTTTGCTACGGATCAACCAGAAGTTATTTTGCAATCCGCTTTAGTTGCCCATGGTCAATCTTCACCCAGAGTATTAAACTTAGATTTTGATGCCAATCAGCCTAGATTTTGGGTTGGCTTAATTAGGTGGTTATTGTTCATTATTTTTGCGGCGCTAGTGTATTTAACTGGTATATTCTCATATAGTAGTGGGCAGAGCCTTAAGGAGGAATTGACGCGTAAAGGTGAAACTGCTTCCAATAATTTGCTAGAAGCTGCTAATTCTCTGCAAAAAATGGAAATTGATACAGCTTTAGCTCAGTTCCAAATAGCAGATAAAAATTTTACTGATGCGTTAGGATTGTTTGCTGATTTGGGTCAAAGCCATTTGATTATGGCTGATTGGAGTTTGTCTAATTCGGAAGTTTGGCAGGGGCAAAATCTGTTGCTAGGTGGACAACATTTGGCTCGGGCGGGGGTTAATTTGACTTCTGCACTCCGACCGTTGGTTACTTACTGGGATGGGCTAACGGTTATGGGCAGTAATTTTAATAATGCTGGTGAGCAGATTGGCCAAATCCTTCTGGATAATACCCAAAAAATTGAGTTGGCTTTAGTAGAGGTAAGATTAGCCGATGAGGCTTTACGTAAGATTAATATTCAATCGATAGATCCCAGTTTTGCCACCACGGTTTTAGAAGCCCAAAATAAAACCCAATCACTTAGAGAAGCTATGGAAATACTCGGGAGTTTGGCCAAGCGTTTGCCAAACGCTATGGGTTTTGGTATTCCGCAAAATTATTTGTTTCTTAATCAGAACAATAATGAATTGCGTCCCACGGGTGGTTTTATTGGGAGTGTTGCCTTAATTGAATTATCACATGGTAAAATCACTAACATCTCGGCCGATACTAGTCAGCGCCTAGATGGACAAAATAAATATAGTGACATGGTGTTACCGGATCCTTTAAAAGCAATTACATCTTATTATGGTATTCGGGATGCTAACTGGGAGCCCAATTTCCCCACTTCTGCGCAAACAATTAATAAATTATACCAGCAGGCTGGCGGGGGATCGGTTGATGGGATGATTGCCTTAACACCAGAAGTTATCACAGATATATTATCGATTACAGGCCCGATTGATTTGCCCCAGTATAATTTAAAATTATCTGCAGATAATTTTGTTGAAAAGACTCAAAAACAAATTGAAATTGCCGATCAGAATTTGAGTGATAATCCTAAACAAATTCTGATAGATTTTATGCCGATTTTAATGAATCGATTAATGAGTACAAATTCCAGAGAATTGAGATTAATTGGTCAAAGTTTATTCAATCGATTAATTAATAAGGACATCTTAATTTACTTTAATGACCCCCAACTAGAAAAAGTTATGACTGCTTTGAGTTGGAGTGGGGAAGTGAATTTAATCACTTCCAATGAAGATTATCTTTATGTGGTAGAGGCTAACATCGGGGGGAATAAAAGCAGTGCATCAATTGTTCGAGAGATGAAACTACTTACCCAAATTCAATCTGATGCAGTGATTAAAAATAGTTTTACTATTCGCTACACTCACACAGGATCATTGGAATATCCCGATGGGATTAGTCGCAATTATATTAGAGTATACGTACCCATGGGTTCTCATATTACTGATACTTTGGGGCAAGACGCGGATACGCAAATTGATATTAATAGTGCTGATGGTAAAACCGTAGTAGGATTTTGGTTGACGATTAACCCTAATGAAACCAAAGAAATAAAAATAGATTACACCTTGCCTTTTGAGTTGAATTTTAGTAATGCCAAATCAAACTATATTTTGCATGTTCAAAAACAACCGGGGGTAAATCGGACGACGCTTAGTCATTATATTGAGGTTGCAGATAATATGGATTTGGCAGTAAATAGTGGTAGTGATGCCATCCGAAAGGATATGACCTTTTCCGATAAACTAACCAAAGATGAATCTATCAGTGCTATAGTGCGGAAATATCATTGATAACTTCTTATGAATATATTTAATAGGGTAATCAAAGAAGCCAAACCCATGTATGGCTCATTGGGTCTTATTGTTGTACTCAATTTGCTGGGGGCGTTGTTTAGTTTGATTTCTCCATGGATATATCGAGAGGTAGTAAACTTTTTGACTACTCATAAACTAAGTGCAGTATTCGCATATTTAATTCCTAGCACAGATCCTCTACATATCTTTTTTGGTTTAGCAATTATATACGGGATTCTTAGTATGGTTTGGGTTATTGTTAACCAATGGATGTGGTATTTGCAAAGCATGACGGCGATACTATCTTGGTCTCATCTTTCTGATAAAAGCTTACGTAAATTGCACGAGTTTTCGGTAAGTTATTTTGAAAAAAAATCCCCGGGTTGGTTACGAGAAAGAATCCAGACGGGTGTTAGAGAATTTTGGGGTATCGTCCAATCAGTAGTGGCAGATCTATTGCCATTAGCAGTTAAATTAATCATAGCTTCCTATATATTGTTTAGATTTAGCCCCAGCCTGTCGTTAGCTATAATTATTGCCGCTCCGGTGTACGTATTAATCACTGTCTGGAGAGCTAAAATAATGCGGTTTTGGGAGAAAAAGATTAGAAATCAACAAGAAAAATATGGCAAAGCGGTGATGGACAATATCTATTCATACCAATTGATTAAAGAATTTAGTCAAGAAGCACGTGAACAATCCAGAGTAGCTAATATTGCTCACGCGGTAAAAAATTTACGTAGTCGTCAGCAAATTCTTATGTTTTGGACGGCTATTGCTCGGGAAATATTTTATATTGGTGCCGAATTATGGGTTTATGGCTATGGAGGTTATTTGGTGTTGATAGGCAATCTATCTATTGGTGATCTAGTATTATTCATTGCTTATTTAGAGAGTGTGATGTCGCCATTGGGTCGAGTAATGAAGATTTATGATACTGTCCAGATTGGATTAGTGTCGGCAGAGAGATTATTTGGTATCTGGGACAGACAAGATGAAATCAGAGATTTGCCTGAAGCCAAACCAATCAAAATAACTAAAGGGGCTATCGAATTTGATCGAGTATCGTTTAGTTATGAAGCAGGTAAACAATCTAAATTCCGGCGCGTAATTTTTCGCAGATTTAATTTAAAAATTAAATCTAAAGAGGTAGTGGCTTTAGTGGGGCCATCGGGGGCAGGTAAGTCCACCATAGTCAAATTGTTACTAAGATTCTACGATCCTACTATTGGGCGGATTCTCATAGATGGTCAGGATATTTCTAAAGTTACCCAGGTGTCATTGCGTAAAAATGTTGCTACTGTTATGCAAGATGTGGGAGTGTTCAATAACACTATTGGCTACAATCTGAAATATGGGAAACCACGAGCATCGCAAACTGCAATTGAACAGGCGACTAAAATGGCTAATTTGTATGTTTTTATTATGTCTTTGCGCAATAAATTTAAGACTTTAATCGGAGAAAAGGGGGTGAGACTTTCTGGTGGGGAAAAGCAAAGGTTATCTATTGCTAGAGCAGTGTTAAAGAACGCACCTATTTTAGTAATGGATGAAGCCACTTCTGCTCTAGACAGCGAAAACGAGCAAAAAATTCAGGAAGCGATGTGGGAACTAATCAAAGGGCATACTACAATTATAATTGCACATAGACTCTCTACTGTTAAAAAGGTGGATCGGATTGTTGTCATTGATGAAAAGGGGAGAGTGATTGAACAAGGTAACCACGAAGCTTTGCTTTCAGCAGGTGGTTATTACAGTCGGCTATTTAGAATGCAGGGAGAATTTTTATCAATGTAAAAACCGCTGGTTAGGCGGTTTCAAAAGGTACCAAATTTTATAAGATTGGGTCACGAGCCCAGGTCGGTTCGCGACCCTGTCTTCCGCCCCTCGGGGTGGAAGAGTCTTCTTCTTCTTCTTCTGTTGATTCACTATCATCTGTTGGCGAAGCTGATTCACTTTCGCCATTAGTAGTAGCTGAATCCTCCTCAGTAATTGGATTCTCCTCGTCCTGAGCCGGTGGTGGCGTAGCCGACAGGGGGAGAGGGGAACTGTCGACAACGATAGCCTCTTCAGCCTCCGTTGTCGATTGGTTGTTGTTGGTTAATGCCGGTATATCTATACCTCCTATACTCGGCAAATTAAACCGGGGCAATTCCATTCGCAGATCATTACTGACGGTGATCGCGAAGATCAGAATTGCCGCCGAAACAACCACTACCCGATAGGGACTCAGGGGTCGTTGGTCTACGTGAAACCACTGAGCTCCCCTCCGGGGCAAACTGATACTCACTTTTAAAGTGAGTATCGCGATGATGATAGCACTAAAAATCATCGCTATCACCACGAATTGGATGTTGTACATTGGGTGTTCTCCTAATCTTCTTGGGATATCCACCCTAAAAGAGCCCCTCAGCTCCTAAATTTATAATGAACACCTTGAATAGGTGATTCACCTAAGAATAACAAAAAAGTAGCTCCCAGTCAATACTTTTATCCATTAGCAAAAATTATCAGGAAGTAGGGCAGTCAGATTCGCAAAAATCAACAATTTAGTAGTGATTTAGATTTGAATTTGTCAGTTTATCTGATTATAATAAAATTAGTAAAGCTTTATTTGTTCTTTTTCTCATTTTTGTCTTTTGCAAAATTGATCTTACATCATGGGGCGGGCCAGAAGGTCGATCTGGAGCGCTATGGTTTATTTCTCTGTTCTTTATTACCAATCCCTGGTTCTTCATTATGGAGGAGGCTGGCGATGTTTCATGGGCCAGCAACAACAATTAGAAGATTGTGTGACAACGCTGATCAACAAGAAGAAGAGATAGTTGAGCGTATCGACGAAGCATTCACTATTGTGCATGCATCCCAACTCACACGATCTTCTATACCCAAAACCAGAGCAGCGTGGAGGGTAGCTGCCAATGATTGTTTTGGGAATCTGCCATTAGGGTTGGCAGGATAACAGTAAGGAGTTCAGCATGTCGGATTGGTATCGCCGGAAGTATGGTTGAGTGATTCATTTGTAGTCATTCTTATCCAGCTTCCGGTTTTTATTATATTGACAAAACTCATTATTAGATTAATGTAATATCAAGTAGCAGTTGTTGTACCTTTGCTCATTACTTAATTTAATCCGATCCCAGCTCCTCCCTGCAGGTCTTATCGTCAAGGCCTGCAGTTTTTTATTTGTTTAGTAATTCCTTGAGGCCAAAATAAGTCGATTTTCCCACTGGTTTGCCAATGATATCTTTACGAATAATAAGTAGCAAAATTGCCCCAAGTATTCCTAGTATGCCTACACCGATTAGGACGGGAGCGAAATCAAATTCATTAACCAAGTAACCACCAATGAGGCCAGCGATACCAGTGCCTAAACTATAACCAGTAGCGCTCAATCCCCATTCAGTAGATTCTTTGCCGGCATCTATGTTTCTGGTGAATATTGCTGACCAGCCGGCTAAATTCATGGCCATCCCCAAGGCATAGATAGCTTGCAAAGCATATAGATGCCAAGGTAAAGAGGCGTGCAAAAAACCAAACGGGACAGTAGCCGCAATCAAGAATCCCCAGAAAGTAAACCAATAATCATCCGACTCCCCTGTCTGATTATCTAAAAACATGCCGAATGGTATTCTTAAAATAGACATTAAAATCCAATAAATTGCGGTAGCGATACCAATGGTCAATGCATTCCCACCTTGGATTTTTTCCACAATAAATATGGCAAATACTGGTGTAAATAGTCCCCACCCAGCATAAAATACCAAGTCGCTCAAGATTAAATATTTAATTATTTTATTAATTTTTAGTTTCATAGCTGTATCTTCTCATTAAAATTTAATTAATAAAATACTGCTCTAAACTCGATCCGGAATCAATTATACGATTCCCGGGCCGAGCAGGCTGGACGATGCCAGCATGACGATGCAAGGAAAACATCGTCAGTTCAGGATGACAATGGGAGAAGCAGATATTAGTGGGTGGAATTTTTAGTGACTGAGTAATTCATCGTGTTTTTTAGCTGCTTCCCAAGCTAAGTCAAAGATTTTCTTTTGGGCTTCTGCAATTTCTTTAGATTCAATAATAATTCCAAATTCTTCAGCCAACGACATAATCGCGACTTTATCATCATATATATTTATTTCAGGAGAAAAATTAAATCTATCAATCGGTACTAGCCTGCTTTCTCTAGCTTCTGTTTTATCGTGTTTTTTTCTTTTAAAACCCTCTTCATCTGCCGGTAGAATAGCTTTGATAAAAATTCCCTTGTTGGCGCGACGATGATAATAATCGGGAAAATAATGAGGGAGAGCTTTGTGCATATTAGCCACGGACGCGTATGCTTTTATAGTCTCATGTGAGGTAAGAGTATCTTCATACACCGTTTCTATGCCTTTTATGCCTTCATAAAAACGGACTCTCGGCTGTTTACCTTTCTCGCTATATATAGCTTTTAGTTCAGGGAGTATTTTTTTAACCTCATGAGCTTTATGATGCAGATCCTGGCTTTTCTTTTCTAGATAGGAGATTAGAGTTTCAGGGGACTCGGCGGTATAGGTTTTTTTATGGGTTTTACTAACCTTACTAATTAAACCCATATTAATTAATTGCTCTAATATGTCGTAACAAGTTGTCCGGTTGATTTTGGCTTTCGAGGCGATAGTTGTAACTATAGCAGGGCCTAATTCCAGCAAAGCTAGGTAAATAGAGGATTCTTTTTCTGATAGGCCTAATTTTGTGAATATTTTCTTCATTTATATCTTATTTTGAAGTATTGTGTGGATATCTTTCGACAGCTATATTTCTATTATATAGTTTATATCTGTCGATGTCAAGTATATAATAGTGGAAAACTATTGACAGAAGTTCGCTCCTGTAGTACATTATTAGCAGTTCATTGATAATCCGATATTGTTTGCAGGTGCTCAAAGAACCATTGGGGGTCATGGTTTTCTGAGCGCCTGCAAGCAGGTGACTTCAAAAAGGAGATGATTCCAGTGACTGATATCAATCGTGATGGCACCAAAAGGCCTCTAAGTGTAGCTCTTCTAAAAGATTACGAAGTCATTCTTGACCTGACGAGGGGCTTTGACTACGGCGGCTTGCTTCGTCAGTTGAGCGAGCGTCAATATTTTCCTGGCACGTCAAAGTCAAGGCCTCCCGTTCTTCCAGTCAGAATCCCGGTTTCGCTTTGGATGGACTTTCGATATCCAGCTTCCTCCAGCAGCTCTAAAAGGGTGATGGTGGAGCGCTTCCTTGACGTGACATTTATAAGTGCTATATTTCGCGATCAGCTACAGCCGATTGGGTATGAGGTGCCTTGGTTTGATAAGCAAATCAAGGTTAAGGATGTGTCGCCCACCGATTCCGAACCCAATTGGTATGTTCGGGGAGTGGTTAACCTCACCGGCGATGTTTTAGACTTTGATAGGGATCCCCAGGCTGGGTATAAGGAGATAACTATTATATTTTCGAAGATCTCAAGATCGTTCGTCCTCATCAGAGCCAGCAGCGTACGATTTAGGGCACTGTGCATCGCTGATTTAGTAGGTCTCAACAAGGGCATTGCTAACGCCCTGAATGCCGCTAACATCGACATTCAAAGTTTGGGGGACATGATTACTAATGGAACATTAGAAAATGTTCCGGGGATTGGCAAAAAATCAGTTGAAGCGATCAAAAATAGCATTAATGAGTTGATGAGGGGCTAAACCTCTTCCTCTAAAGTCCTAAAAGTCCTATTACAGGTTCAATTCCTGTACCCGTGTCTAAGACACATTCAAAACAACGCCTGGGTTAATGGCGTTGTTTTTTTATTTTACTTGCTTGACTAGTGATTCAAATATCTGGGGATGTTGGTGGGCGAGTTGAGCCAGGATTTTTCTATCTATCTCAACCTTCTTCTCTTTTAATTTAGCGATAAATTGGTTGTAACCAATCCCGAGAGGTCCGAGGGCGGCATTGATGCGCACAATCCATAAACTGCGAAAAGTTCTCTTTTTGACACGCCGATCCCGATACGCATAAACCCCAGCTTTCATATAAGCTTGGCGCGCTAATTTAATTGAGTGTTTGCGGGATGTCCGAAAACCCTTGACTGCTTTGCGCAGTTTGCGGTGTTTCTTTTGTGTTAGTAATCCCCGCTTTATTCTTGCCATAAATTTATTTAGCTAGTAGTCTTCTAACTCTTTTCTGGCCACTAGCAGAGATATCTTGTGCTTTGCGATATTGTTGTTTGCGCGCTGATGATTTTTTCTCTAAATTATGGCTCTGGGAAGCATGTCGTCTCTTTAGTTTGCCGCTTTTAGTAATTGTAACTCTTTTTGCGGTACCTTTATGGGTTTTAATTTTGTTCATCCCGTTAGAAGCAGGGAGCCCAGGGCTCCCGACTGGTTAACAATATAGTAT
>JAZDHT010000007.1:0-11956 GCA_043805615.1 Patescibacteria group bacterium
AACCAAAACGCTAGCACGATGACGGCTATCACCAGAAGCATTGCTATTCAATATGACGCTACTGGTGCGCCAGAAGCAGCAGATATTGATATTCTTTCTTCTGATGTGAATAATGCTTTAGTTTATTCTGCCCAAAGTATTAATTTAGCGCAGAACACGCAGGGTTATACCTTGCAAGCCAATCTTACCCCAGGGGCTTATGCTCTGACTATTTCTGCTCCTCAACTGCAAACTAGAATCGTTCCATTCTTGGTTGGTAACGACAGCAATGTCATTATTAATGCTGGTTCGTTTGGTACATCTACTGGTTTGTCGATCAACGATCTCAATGGGGATGGGGTGGTGAATAGCATTGATTTCTTGATATCACAACAGCAGGGCCAGTAAATAAAAATATTGACATAAGGGCAAAAGTGTAGTATAATAAGATAATAGGGTTAACCCCTAAGAAAACAAAAACCAAAATGAAAAAGTTTAATTTAGTCGCATTAGCCATTATCCTCATCGCTTCTCCTATCTGGAGTGGCTGGCTTCAGACAACTCAAGCCGCGTATACTGCTACGCTGACTTTTGCTAACCCAGCTAATGGGGGTAGTAAAGCTTTAGATTCCAATAGCCGGTTTACTATTGATGTCAACTTAAGTACTGCTAGTCAAGATTCAGTTGGTACTGATGTATATGTTGATTTCGACTCTACTAAATTAGATTTTGTAATTGGTGGCAGCTCAATCGCTTCTTTATATCCTGCCAACCAGGTTATTTATCCTCCCAGTACACCTGTTTTTAACCCATTGCCAAATCGGGTTGCTATGGGTGCAACTAAACAGACTAGTAATATTAATGGGTCTGGTAGATTTGCTACTTTGCAGTTTGGATTGAAATCAGGAGTCACTATACCAACAGGTGATTTGCAGGTAGCGTTCAGTTTTTATTATATTAGTCAGGGTGCTACTACAGATAGCAACATTACTAGTACTAGTATTACCGAGCCAGATTTACTTGCCGCTCCCGCGTCTGCCACGATTACCTTAACTACTTACGTGCCAATTGTCCAAGCCCCAGACATTACCAGTATTTTACCAATCTCTGGTACAACTGCTGGTGGAACACCAGTAACTGTGACAGGAACTAACTTCGGTACTGCTGGTGCAGTAACATTTGGTGGCACAGCTGTTACCCCTTCTGGTCGTACTAATACTTCTATGACAGTAACATCTCCTGTCCATGCTGCTGGTGATGTTTACATTGTAGTTACTAACTCTACTACTGGTCTATCTTCAAGCCCATCTGATGCTCACGCTAGATATACTTATACTGCTCCCACTCAAACTGCCCCAGACATTACTGGTATTGTCCCAACTTCTGGTACAACTGCTGGTGGAACACCAGTAACTGTGACAGGAACTAACTTCGGTACTGCTGGTGCAGTAACATTTGGCGGTACAGCCGTTACACCAACTGGCCGGACTGACACTTCTATGACAGTAACATCTCCTGTCCATGCTGCTGGTGATGTTTACATTGTAGTTACTAACTCTACTACTGGTCTATCTTCAGGTCCATCTGACGCCCAAGCCAGATATGCTTATATTACTCCTGGCTCTACAGCGCCTAGTATTACTACTATTGTCCCTAATCAAGGGACAGAAGATGGTAGTACATCAGTTATCTTAACTGGTACTAATTTTGGTACCACTGAAGGGACTGTTACTATTGGTACCCAAACTGTTTCTGCTAGTAATGTTACTTGGACTAGTGCCACTAGTATTACTTTTATCACTCCGGCTTATGCTGTTAGTGGTAATCTTGCTGTTAATGTAACTATCACTACCAATGGTGGTGTAAACAGTAATGCCGTATCTTACACTTACTTAGACGAAAATGGTAGTGGCGATCAAACTACCGATGGTCCAAATATTGCTTATTTAACTCCTAGTTCTGGTATGGCTAACGCTGATGTTACGGTTACCATCGTAGGTACTAATTTTAAACCTACTGGTACCACTACAGGTACAGTCACGTTTGGTAACTATACTGCTACAATTCTTAGTTGGGAAGACACACAGATCAGAGTTTATGCTCCAAAGCTAGGTGCGATTCCTTCAGACATCACCCATATTGTTACAGTTACTCGTAGTGACACTAAAGTTGATACAGATCATTATACTTACTTAGCGCCTGCTTCTACTGGTGGTACTGATGGCACCACAGGCGACACTACAACTCCTGGCTCTGGTATGCCCACTGCCGTCTGGTTTGGTCTGTTCAGCTTGAACGGTGGGTTAGCCTTCTTGGCTAAGCGCAAACTGTTTGCTTAATTGACGATGACTACATTGTATCGTCCGTCCTATCCTAAACTTCCCCCTCCTTGTCATCCTGAGCGAAGTCGAAGGATCTTATACTTGGTTGGCCTTGCTTAGCCCTGCGTATGCGGGGTAGCCCCGACTGAAAAGTCGGGGCTTTTTTATTGCTTAATATACTCCATAATCTGTCATCCTCTGGCTTGGCCAGAGGATCCAGACAATAAAACAAACAAAAACATTTTCTTCCCCCACCTGGATTCCCGAATAGTTCTAGTTACCAAAAAGGTAACTAGGTCGGGAATGACGGGAAGGGTACTGATATAATTAACTTGTCTTAATTCTAACCCCTATTCTCTAATCCCTAATCTACATGGCATTTGCAGATGAAGCTAAAATTTATGTTAAGGCTGGGAATGGGGGAGACGGTCTAATGAGCTTTCACCGAGAAAAGTCTATCGCTAAGGGTGGTCCTGATGGTGGCGATGGTGGTCGAGGTGGTAGTATCTTTCTAGTGGCTGATCACAACGAGCATAGCTTATCTCGGTTCTTGCGAGAGCGTCATATCAAAGCCAATCACGGGGGTCAGGGCAAGCCTAATAAATCTTCTGGTAAGTCTGGTGAAGATTTATTTCTCAAAGTCCCACTGGGCACGCAGGTGATTGATATCGATCTTAATCAGACTAAACCCAAAGAATATATCATCGCTGATCTTAATAGTGATGCGGCTCAGTTTTTATTAGCTAAAGGCGGAGAAGGTGGTCTTGGTAATGCTCGGTTTGCGCGGTCTAATTATCAGACACCGCGGTTTGCTGAACTCGGCGAACCTGGTGAAGAAAAAGAAATTACCCTGCGCTTAAAGATGATTGCTGAGGTGGGTATTATTGGTCTGCCCAATGCAGGTAAGTCTACGCTCTTGTCTGTAATTTCTAGCGCTAAACCGAAAATAGCTAATTATGCTTTTACTACACTGGAGCCTAATTTGGGTATAGTCGATTTTCATGGCAAGAGATTTTTAGCCGCCGATATTCCCGGGTTAATTGAGGGCGCGCATCAAGGTAAAGGTTTGGGCATAGACTTCCTTAAACATATTGAGCGCACTAAAGTGTTAGTCCATATTATTGATGCCACCGACGAAGATCCTAAGCAGAGTTGGCGAGTAATCAATAACGAGTTAAAAAAGTACGATGTCGAGCTTAAGAATAAACCGCAGGTTATTGTGTTTAATAAAATTGATGCTATCACACCCGAACAGTTAGCTAAATTAAAGAAGTATAAGTTTAAACATCCAGTATTCTTTATTTCAGCTGTTTCTCACCAAGGGCTAGACGAGGTGCTATGGGCGACTATTAAGCAGGTAGAAGCGGCTCCTAAGGACGCTGGGGCTACTATTAAGGTCTATACGCTTGATGATTTGCCTAGTAATCGATTTGAAGTAGGCAAGAAAAAAGATAAGTATTTTGTGAAAGGTGACAAAATAGAAAAATGGGTTATCAAAACGGATACTGATAATGAAGAGGCAATGGGCCGATTATATAAAATGTTGCGACGAGTTGGAGTGTTGGCCGAGCTGGGTAAAATTGGCGCCAAGGATGGTGATATAATCAAAATCAGTTCTAAGACGATCGAATACAAAAAACTCTAGAGTTACTTTTCCGAGAAAAGTAACCAAAATCTTCTCGCAGTCGTCGAGGCTATGAAATGGCAAAAATCTCTGGGTGCTAATGGGTCAAACTCGGATTGTCAAAGCCAATCCTCAAACATGACCCCGCCCACAGAGATTTTACTCACTGGCCGGGGCCGGGCAGGCATTTCATTGACGCCTCTCCTCCAATACTCGGTTTAAAAACCACCTAGTGTCATCCTGAACTTGGTTCAGGATCTATTCCCGTCATTCTGGGGAAGCCTGCTAATGCGGGCTGACTCCAGAATCGTATAAATGACCCCCGTTAAAAATAAATTTGGGCTCGTAGTACAGTGGTAATACATCGCATTTTCATCCCGTTAGAAATTGACATCGGGGCTATAGCATAGTGGTAGTGTAGGGCATTCGCATTGCTCGGGCGACGGTTCGATTCCGTCTAGCTCCACCACGAATTTCTAACGGGACAAGTTGCGGAGACGCGATCCGCCATCTGGCGGACGATTTTTACCCCGTTCGACGAGGCTCGCCGGGTCAACCAAAATGGTCGCCTTTTAGGTGGGTTTTTTGATGCCAAAATGTCAATAGCCCTGTTAGGAGATAATCAGCTCTGGGAGCCGAAAAACTCTTGACAGGGGCAGATTTTTTTAGTATATTATATATAAAAGTGGTTACCTTTTTGGTAAATTTAAACCGCTTTGAACATTGAGAGGTGAAAATAATGGGTACTCTTTCGTGGATAGATCTCATTTGGATCCCCTTTTTCGTAGTATTCATCCGAGTCTTTGTGAACGGGGCAATGATGCTCCAGAGACAAAAAGACCTTAAGGGGAAATTCACAGTCTTGGATGGGATATGCCTTATGGTTGCATCGATCGCTGTCTTCCTGTTGGGCGGAGTAGCCCGCAATTATCTGGAAGGATACTTTTCCAGTATGTGAGGAGGTCTCATGTGATTCTTGATTTTGGCCTCCCTCAGTGAGAAAGCTCTACTGTGCCCGTAGTTATTAAACTACGGGCATATTTTTTATTTCTAGTTTATTCTCAAGTAAATAAGTTCTAGCCTCGTTTGGGATAGACCACCAAAATGGTCGCCTTTTAGGTGGGTTTTTTGATGCCAAAATGTCAATAGCTGTAGGAGAGAAGAACGACAATGTGGCCCCGATGCTGAGATCGGGGTGGAAGCCAAAGAATGGCTCCCAGAGCCGAAAAACTCTTGACATGGTAGGCCTTTTGGAGTAAGGTAACATAATACAGCGACGGTAGATTTTACAACTAAAAGGTACTTCGATGACCTGATATTTATATCAGGCAGTGGAGTCCTAAAGGAGACAACTATGAGTAGCATGTTTATCGTGCTGGCGCCTTTAATTTTGTCAGCTTCTGTACAATTCAATCTGTTAACTAGTAGTCTGAATATCCTACCAGAAAATCAACCTTATTTAGTTAATTTACAGATTTTCTTGGAAGATAGGCGTAGTCCATTACCAGCTGGGGAATTATTAAAATATTCTAACTGGGAAATGATGGTAGCGCTATCTAATGCCGAAAGTGGTTATGGTAAGCATTGTGCGGGTGATTATAATGCTTGGGGTATCAAGGACTTCCGTAAGGGGAGTAATAACTTTGGTGGGACCAGAGATTTTACCTCTTGGGCAGAATCTACCGAGTACACTTCTAAATTGCTTTATAAATATGATGCAGTAGATGGTGAGCCTACTCCTGCAGGTATGGTAGCTAAATGGAAGTATGTTAAACCTTACGATCACTGGATTCGCAATGTGCAGTATGCTTTGAATGGGATTGATAAGCAAGTAATCAAACCAGCTCAAGATATACTAGCGTAAGGTAAACCAGACAAATTAAATTTAAATAGAACACGGTTAACCCCGTGTTCTATTGTGTTTATCACTACGTTGACGATATTTTTATTTCTTCGTCATTCTGGGGAGGGTCCAGTTGGGACTGACTCCAGAATCGTATAAATTTAATCTATAAGATCCTGGACGATGCCAGGATGACGAAGCAAGAGATATTTTGTGGTTTACCAAAAGAAAAAGGCTGGACGAGACTCTCAAAAGTAAATTATTTAGAGCTGCCAGCCTTTTTATGAATATAGCTGGCGGGATATCCATCAAATTGATAGAGACGCCGGCTAAATCCGTACATAATCATTTACCGATCAATAATGATTAAACCCCTTGCCACTCTTATGGTTGCCCTGATAAATCAGGTATCACCGTAATTGTTAAAAGGTGCAAATTAAACAAAGTTTTTGTTTTTGTTTTTGTAACGAGGGCGTGATCGGCGCCCGATCGAGCAGGTTGGGAAAGTGATCTACCAGACAACTGTTAAACCACTTACCCAAGGCAAGAAAAGTCATACTGGATGTTAATGTTCAGGAAATTATATTATTGTAGTATAAAACAGGCCTTCCGTCAATAAGAAACAGAAGAAATTGGGTATTTTAAGCTCCTGGAGCTAATAGTTTATTAGTAAAAATATGCTATATGGGTGTAATTGACTATTTCAGATGTGCTTATGGGGTATTTCAAATCCAGGTATATAATGATCATATGTTAGTGGCACCACATTTTTTAGTCGGGACAGCCATTGCTGTGTATGTACCGGAAGCAGGGCCGGCGGCTTTGGCGGCGATAACCAGTCATTTTGTTTTGGATGCCATCCCACATCGAGATACTATCGGCGGTTTCCACTTGAATAAACCCAATATTATTATGGAGTGTTTCGATGCTATAGTTACTTTTGGTGTTTTCTTTTGGTTAGTGCCACGGCACTTGTGGGGGTATGCATTGTTGATTAGTGGAGTAGCAGTTTTACCTGACTTGTTAGCGTTGCCGGGATTATTTTGGCCACGTTGGTATCAGTTGCCTTTAATTAAACCTTTCCATAAATGGCATACCAAGATTTTACAATATGATCGGGTAGATATTAATTGGTTTTGGGGGTTGTTGCCCCAGGTTTTAATTATTTTTGCAGTAATTTGGTTAGTTAAATTTTAGTAAAACCCCGTTTGCACAGGGTTTTACTAATTTTTTTGATGTTTTTTGTGTATGAATTATTTTTTGGGCATGAAGATTTCGTAGAGCCCGAAGATAACATAGATGATACCAAGAACCACGGCAAGAGTGAAAGCCCAATCCCGGTTCACAAAGACCAGAATCAGGTCCACAATACCGATAAGTAGATAAAGATATGGCATAAGCCTCTCCTCTCTATTTAAATATATGACATTAATGTCAACTAATTATATTATACTAGCTAATTAAGGATTGCCCCGATAAAGTTTTGGTGCCCTTGTAGAAAATCTTGGCCAGAAGTGAGTTTCTTGCCTGCTAATTGGATATTTAAAAGCTTGACACTATTGTGGCTAGTGGTAACGGCAGGGAATTTATCTTCAGTAAGCCAGACTTGGCCAATGAGATTTTCTTTGGATGGAATAATTTGCCCTCGGAGTATTTTTAGATGTTGATTCTCCCAAGCTGTGTAAGCAGATGGCCAAGGATTGTAAGCGCGAATTTGCCGATTAATCATTTCTGCTGAATTTTCCAATCAATTTTACCATCTTCTTTATGGATAATTTTCACATTAGTGGCTTTGGTATTATCTTGGGGGGTTGGTTTAATCTTGCCGTCTAAATACTGGGTTAAGTATTGGTCTAATAGGTTGGCTCCTACTTGCATCAATTTTTGGGTAAGACTAGCAGTCGTATCAGTATCTTCAATTTTGATTGGATTGCTTTTAACAATGATTGGCCCTGTATCCATGGCCAATTCCATTTTCATTAAAGTTACGCCAGTATGTTCGTCGTCGTTTAGTATGCTGGCTGTGATTGGAGAAGCCCCGCGATACTGGGGGAGCAGAGAAGCATGTACATTAACGATGCCATGTTTTGGTATATCTAATATTTCTTGGGGCAAGATTTTGCCATAGGCAACTACCACAATCACATCCGGATTAATGGATTTTAATTGCGCAATAAATTCGGTATTGTGTCTAATTTTTTCTGGCGTTATCACATCCAGATTATTTTGTGTCGCTAATTGTTTGATCGGACTGGGCTGGGGAGTGCCCTGGCGCCCAATCGGTTTATCTGGTTGAGTTACCACAGCTTTTATATCAAAAGAAGGATTATTAATCAGAGTTTGCAAAGATAGCACCGCAAACTCTGGTGTTCCCATAAAGATTAATTTATATTGTTTGGCCATATCCATCCAAACTTTTACATTGAGTAAGTGTAAATTTCTTTGGAGCCAGTTAGGCGATCAACAAATAGAATGCCGTCTAAGTGGTCTAATTCGTGTTGGATTACTCTGGCTTCTAATCCTTCGGCATCAAATTTGATTTCTTTATTATTGATGCCGAGAGCCTTGGCGGTAATTTTTTTGTAGCGTTCAACTTGCCCAAACATATTAGGGAAAGAGAGACATCCCTCTTCTTTGATATCGGTTTTTTTAGAAATCTTAATAATTTTTGGATTGATCAAAATTGTTAAAGGTAATTCAGGAGTTTTGTCTAAAGATCCTTTAGGTTTTTTGTATTCATAAACCAACACGCGTTTTAGTGCGCCGATTTGAGGAGCTGACAAACCGACCCCATCACTACAGCGCAAAGTCTCCACTAAATTTTTGACTAATTGCAAAGTAGCCCTGTCTAATTTTTTGACCGGTTTACTCAGCTCTCGTAGCTTCTTGCTATTGTAAGTTAATATCTTCTTCACCATAGTTTTACTATATATTAAATAGAGTTACATTATCCAGTTAACCACAAAAAAACGACCCTGCCCCCTAGAAGGGCAGGGTAACAGAATTGACCGTCGGGCGATTATATCAGGTGTCACAAATATTTGCGGTATCTGTGGCGACCTCCTAGGGCCCAAAAACTGGCCTGTCAACCAGCTGTCGATAAGTATTTTATATATCACGGGAATTGATTTGTCAAATTAAGCCGGATACCGACACCCTCCGGCTTTTTTGTTTAACTTTTAAACGGCTCAACGACGAGCCGTTCGATTTTCTGCACTTTATCCTGGATATTAAACTCCGAATGCACCAGTCAACGCTATAGCGTATGTTCATGCACTTTGGTTCTTAGATCCAGCCATTGGAGAGCCTACCGGCAGGCAGGCTCGAGTAGCTTTTATGCCCTTATGGAGCCGAGTGTGAGCCGTTTGTAAAATCGGCGGCGCGGGGAGATGTTTGAGGCCGATGTACTATCGGTCGAGTTTCGACCATTAGTGATAAGCCGATTTTACATTACGGATAGCTCGGCGCAGTCGGGCCGCCCTTTTGGTGCTACCGTTTTGGGCGAACAAAATGGTAGCGAAAGAAAACAATTTAGGCATGGATTCCCGATCAATCTATTTTATATAAGATCCTTCGACTCCGCTCAGGATGACAAGGGTTAGTCGGGAATGACAAATTGTTTTTTAATAAGCCATCTGAGTAGAAGTGTTCTGGTTTTTATTTCCGACTTGTGGAAGGGATGGGAACGAATCACTAAAATTGTCATCGCGAGGCCATGTTTGATAAACGGCTCATGGATGAGCCGTTTGAGTTTGGTCTATAAGCGGTAAGACAATTTTAGTAGATGAAGTCAGCCCTGAAGCACGGAGGTGATGGTTTGGCGCCACCGTTTGCCGAAACAAATGGTGGCAAAAGAGTTTTAAAGAGTTACTTTCGTAACTCTTGTTTAACTTTCCACCAGAAAAGTTTGCCTGGGTTATCTATTCTACTCTCTTTAATTTCGGCTAATAATTGCCGAACTTTAGTAACGCCTAATCGTTTAAAGAATCCCAAATAAAAACCAAAAGACCCCGGGCCTTTTTTCGCGGTTTCTCCAAATAGAGTTCTGGCCTCGTCGACCAGCAGATGCAAATCTGAATGCAAGTGGTGGTTAGCCGGTTTGCGGTCAACAAAGCGTTTTAAGCTGTCTTCCAGGTTATCCATAAGTTTATCTTATCAGAGGCAGGGTTTTTTATATCGTCATTCTGGGGAAGCCCCGTTGGGGCTGACTCCAGAATCGTATAGTAATTTATACGATCCCCGACGAGGCGAGGATGACGATGCAAGGGAAACATCGTCATCTATACGATCCTGGACGGAGCCAGGATGACGAACAGGGCAGGCAAAGGTTAAGAATGATAAATGAGAGGTATTTTTAGGGCTACCAGAGCCATAAACTTGACTTATAATCGGTTTTTTTGTAGAATGCTATTGCGTTGGATTTAAGGATTTGTTAAGATAATCAACGCAGGGACAAGCCCTATATATAAATAAGAAATCGAATTTGGAAATTTTATTTAAAACTAATCTCTTGTTCGGAAACAAATTGAGTAGAGTTTTAGATTTAATTGGACGATTGCCTTAAATTCAACCCCAGATTTAAAAATAATTAAGGGTTGAAAGCCCTTATTTTTATTTTTTGCCAAAGCAAAAAATAATCCTCCGTAGCGATATCTATATCAGAAGAGGCTAATGACCTATTTCTGATGAGATTGAGCGAAGGACGGATCACCTTTATTAATTGTAGCTCCAGAAATTAATCCCCCGACTTGTCCGCCATAGCCTAAAAGGCGACGGCGGAAGCATCTCACAATTTTTTAAGATTCTTCGACTTCTCCGCCAGCTGGCGGATTCGCTCAGAATGACAAGTGGGCAAAAGCGCAGGGCGGATCTTCAATATTTTATATATTCGAATCGCAATTTGAAAAACAGGCTAAATTCCACAAAAAAATAATTTAAAGTGTCCTTGGTTTCTTGTAACTACCGATTGAGACTAAATTCTTAGGATTTAAAGCAAGTTACACAAGGGCTATTGGTGGATGCCTTGGGAGAAGTAGACGATGAAGGACGTAGCAGGCTGCGATAAGCCTCGGGTAGGTGCCAAGCAACCTTTGATCCGGGGATGTCCGAATGGGGTAACCCGACTGGTGATGAACCAGCCACTTTCTTACTGAATATATAAGTTTGAAAGAGATAACCACGTGAACTGAAACATCTTAGTAACGTGAGGAAAAGAGAAAAACATTTTATTCCCTTAGTAGTGGCGAGCGAAAAGGGATAAGTCTAAACTTTTGTTGTGTTAAAGCCTACTGGCGTTGCAACAAGAGGGTTATAAGAAATTGCATCTTGGACAGTAGATCAAGTCAGAAGTCAAAAATTATTTTCTTAGCCGAAAGTCTCTGGAAAGAGCTACCATAGCGAGTGATAGTCTCGTAGGCGAAAAGAAAATAACTTCGAGCAGTTCTCTTGAGTACGGCGGGACCCGTGAAATCCTGTCGGAAAGTGCCAGGACCATCTGGTAAGACTAAATACTACTTCTCACCGATAGTGAACTAGTACCGTGAGGGAAAGGTGAAAAGTCCCCCGAGAGGGGAGTGAAATAGTACCTGAAACCGATAGCCCGTATAAAAGTCGGAGCCCCTCACTAATTTTGAGGTGATCTATTTTTGTAATCAATGTATTAAAAAGCATTTGGTAACATTAAAACGATTACGCCAGAATTAGTGAGGGGTGACGGCGTGCCTTTTGTAGAATGAGCCAACGAGTTAATCTCAATAGCGAGGCTAAGATCCTGAGGGGTCGCAGCCGGAGCGAAAGCGAGTGTGAATAGCGCGATTTAGTTGTTGGGATTAGACCCGAAACCGGGTGATCTAACCATGGCCAGGCTGAAGCTGCCCTAAAAAGCAGTGGAGGGCCGAACCCGTCTACGTTGAAAAGTGGTGGGATGAGCTGTGGTTAGGGGTGAAATGCCAATCGAACCTGGAGATAGCTGGTTCTCTCCGAAATATATTTAGGTATAGCCTCATGTGTTCCCAAGAGTGGTAGAGCTACTGAATGGGTTTGGGCGGGAAACCGTACCAAATCCAATTAAACTCCGAATACTCTTTGGTCAAGAACATGGGAGTCAGTCTGTGGCGGCTAAGCGCCATGGTCGAGAGGGGAAAAACCCAGACCACCAATTAAGGTCCCTAAATCTCAGCTAAGTGTGAA
>JAZDHT010000008.1:0-7367 GCA_043805615.1 Patescibacteria group bacterium
CTCTGCTGTACAGCAGAGTCAAACAACAGCTTCGCCCACAGAAATTTATCTCATTACCTAACATCTCTCCTCCAAGGGCTGGCGCATCAAACAAAGACTATCAGACTTCAAGGAATGTTTGGAACTCAATACTAGAATTAAAGAACAAATACATAATTAGGGCTAAATATTATTGCTGATGGCAATTTTGCGGTGGTTATCTTTAATATCGGTAATCTTAATCCAAATAGTATGGTCGGGCAAATAGTCTTTAATTTTTTCTGCCCATTCTATCGTTACGATATTATTTTCGGCGTTTTCTAATATTTCGCCAATTAGATAAGGATCAGCCGCCAGCCGATAAACATCATAGTGATACAAGCTGTATTTTTTATTCGGGATGGGGTAGATGCGTTCCAACACAAAAGTTGGGCTGATGACTCTGGTTTTAATCCCTAACCCCTTGGCCAGTCCTTGCATCAAGGTAGTTTTGCCTCCGCCTAAATCCGACTCAAAAGCGATAATCGCTGGTGCCTTAATTTTTTTAGCCAAACTTTCCCCTAGTTTTTGGGTAGCCTTAGCGCTAGTAGTTATTTTAATTATTGGTTTCATGGTAGACATGATAAGACACCATTATGCCAGAAATTACTAAGCTGATCCAGAGAAGAATCTGCCATGGCAATGACTTGCCCGTATCAACTAAATAATAACCACTATCTTCATCGATCGTGGCAAAGCTGATATCATTTTCTGTTCCCGGAGTCAGTTCATCTGACCAAAACCAGGTTTGATTGGGAGCGATTACATAAGCGTAACCTGGTTTGGCTGTTCCGTCGTAATACACCTCATCAATTAAATTATCATTAGCATCCATTAATTGCAGTTCTTCTCCCCCACTATTATTTAGTCGGATATGAGTAACAGGATATTCTAAGAGCAGATACTGGCCTGGCTCTAATTGCACATTTGCAGATGTGGCACTATCGGCAATGGTTAGTTTGGGCAGGTCAAAAGCGGTGATGATATATGTCCGACCGCTGGCATCCTGTAATTTCCAACCAGTTAAATTAATGATCTGGTCAGTTGGATTAAATAATTCAATAAATTCTTCTCCTCCGTTGCCTGGGTTTGGCAGTATTTCGGTAAAAATTATTTGTTTATAAAAACTGGTATCGCCTAAAACTATTCCCACGATGCCGGATTTTTCGGTAGTGATTTTAATCTGGTCTGATTTAATATCATCAGCATTATAACTGCCAACTAATACGAAATAATAAATGGTATCAGGTTGTAAATCTGTGATGGTTAATTCTAGTTGAGTAACATTAGGTTGGGCAACCATCTCCCCCAAATAGTTTTTATCGTCCGATTGGTATAGTTTCAACCCGCCAATAGCGCCAATTAAGCTGATCTGCCAATTTAGCAAAACAGATGTGCCAGTTATATCATCAGCATCCATTTGGATAGTGATTTCATTAGCTTCTAAACTATCAGGATCGTCGTCCCAATCGGTATCATCAGGTGGTGTGGGGTTGTCCCAGAGATTTTCAGCATTGGGAGTGGGTCGGAGTGTCCATTTCCATATTCCATCAAATTTGGCATAAGCCTCGCCTTTATTGGCTGAACCATAATTAGGAGTGATTTCTATCTCAACATCTTGCGGGTTGAGTAATCTCACATAATCTCCAGAATCATTTAACGAAATTTTAGTTTGGACTTTACTGAAAACTAGATATTGATCAGGTGTGATAATCATATCAGTGCCAATTTTGTAAATTGCTGACCCCCCAGGATACTGGTCATCTAACTGCCAACCATTTAGGTTAACCGAATTGTCCCCTGCATTGTATAATTCAATAAATTCATCGTTGGCTCCAGTAGTTGGTCGGGGGTAAATTTCACTAATCTGAATGTTGATGTTAGCGCTACCGCCAGTAGTATCATCTAATTCAAGAATAGTTAGCGCATTAATGAGCGTAGCTGATTGTTGGTCTGGGTTGATCACTACCATGTCCCAATTCCCTGCTTCCGCATCAGTTAAATCAAATTTAATATTGATGATTAAAACCGGGCTAATCACTTGCCAGTCTGTTGCCCAGATTGCTTGGCTGTTATTTTGCAGTTTAATTTGCTCACTACCAGTCATGGCAAAATTGCTACCATCGATTTGGTTAAGGACAAAGTTGTCTATGGCTGAAGTTTCTGTTGGTGTAATGGAATTGATTGTCGGCGCCGGTATAGGTTCCGGCGAATTGGCTGATTTTGGAGTAGCTTTATCAAATACTTCTGGATCCAAATCTAGATTAATGGCTTCGGTGGCTTCATGCCAGCTGTCTTTTAAGTTACCCGGTGCCACAGTAGCATTGCGCTCCATTGATGTTTTGGCACTGTTGCTTCCACAAGACGGGGCGCTTCCATCCCAAGCCTCGTCGATTAATAAACCATCACCTTGCCAGTCGCCATTGTACAAAGAAATTTTTAGTGCCACATTGCCACTAGCAATATTAATAGCAGAGGTGACGTAATCGGGGTCAATATTCAAGACTGATGTGCCATTAGTAAAAATATGTTCCTTATCATTATTGGCAATTAAAAAATATCCATTAGCTTGGATAACACAAGTGATTTTATTCTGGTTAGCATCTAGACAAGCGTTTATGTCCAGACTAACCACCGAGTCATTGTTAGTGAGGCCAGCAACTTGCCAACCAGTTAAGTCGATATTATTAGGAGTGGTATTTTTTAATTCAATCCATTCATCTGCGCTACTCACAGAACTCCCCGCCCAAGCCACCTCGTTAATAATTACTTCCGGTGTTTCTTCAGCCTGCAAATTCATGCATGGATAACCCACTACTAGCAAACCAATAACCATCCCTCCAAGCAACATTCGGTGCATTTTCTTCATCCCACCCTCCTTCATTTCTTCATCAAGCAACACTACTCTCACACGCTACGTAGCGTGTGAGGGTAGTTTATTTGCCCTTTTTGATACGATTTAATAAATATTTTTCTTCAGGACCTAATTCTAATTTACGTCGGGTATGTTTTTTGATACCAATGGTATGTATCAAAAGACCGTCTTGTGATTCCAAAGCAGATTTTACTAATTTAATAGTCGTGCAAGAAGCACTGGTTTTTTTAGTAATATTGTTGAAGGTTTCTCCATCTAACAATAATTTGGCGATGATAATGCGCCGGACAATATCTACTAATTCTCTAGGAGTCAATAAAGCAGTCAACAATTTTGGCAATTGAGTTGGCGTGACCCTAGATACAATATTAGCTAATTCAATAATATTTTCAGGAGCAATATAATATTCGCCAGTGCCCCCCATGGTCATAATTTGAGATTTTGATTTTGCCCGGCGCTGGTTAAGTCGTAATGATCTCATAGTGTAATAATAACACGCTACGTAGCGTGTGAGAATAGAGGGTATGATTAAAGATGAAAAAGTAGAGATTAGATGTGATTAAAATAGTGTATAGAGCACATATAGCACATATAGCAGTAATAGAGTAAGTAGAACAGTAATAGAGTAAGTAGAACAGTGATAGAGTAAGTAAAGCAGTGATAAAGTAAATAGAGTAGTGGTAGAGCACACAGAGTAGTAATTAAAGTAGCTTTTTTTGAGAATATGTGAATATATGTAGCAGTGAATGGGGGTTAGCATGGCATATCAACCCCAAAATTAGCTACCAGACAGGATATTTTTATAGGGGTTAACATGGCGTGTTAACCCAGTGTTGAGGCGTGTTAACAAGGTCAGATGGAAAATTGTCTTTGACGCGGGGGTCAAAATCAACTACATTAAGGATGTTGCAGACGGAAGTTATGGGAATTGCAACTTATACATATCAAGTTATTCAGGCATTTTTTTCAACCAAAAAACTCTAATTTGCTCTATGTTCAAGCACTTAAATACTAATCAGATTATTGCTCAGTTGTTAGTTGTGACGGCGTTTTAGAGAGGGGTATTATACCCAAATTTTAGTTGATGAAATAGCCTGAAATTAATTTCAGTGAGGTTAATATTATGGGCAGTTATGGATTAATTATTATCTACGTAGTGGCAGGGCTGTTGGTGGGTTATTACTTTAGGTCATTAACCACCCAGAAAAAGATCAGCAATGCCGAAGCCGAAGCCGACAAGATTATCAAAAAGGCTCAAGCTAAGTTAGAGGAAGCTGGCAAAAAAGAAAAAGAGATTGTGATCTTAGCCAAAGAAGAAGCTTCTAAAATTCGCGAACGCGCTGAAAAAGAAGAACAACAGCGCCGTAGAGAGGTTTCTGAATTAGATACACGCTTACGTCAGAAAGATGATTTACTCGACAAAAGGGCAATGGAATTGGATAAGAAACAAGAGCTGGTTTACGAACAGGATAAAGAGATAAAAGGTGTGCGCGAAGAAATCTTAAAAATTCGGGAGTTACAGGAAACTCGCTTGTCAGAAATCGCTAAGTTATCTAAAGAAGAAGCTAAAGAAATTGTGCTGAAGCGGACTGAGAAAGAAGCCAAAGAAGATATTGTTAAATTAATGCACGATATCGAGAGCGAAGCTAAAGAAACTGCCGAAGCTAAAGCCCGCGATATTGTGGCTATGTCTATGCAACGTTATGCCGGTGAAACTGCAGTCGAAAATACTACCAATGCGGTTGCGATCCCCTCTGATGAAATGAAGGGCAGAATTATTGGTAAAGAAGGTCGTAATATTCAAGCTTTTGAGCGGGCCACTGGTGTTGATTTGATTGTGGATGATACTCCTGATGTGGTAGTGATCTCCTCGTTTGATCCAGTTCGCAGAGCTGTCGCCAAAAATGCGCTAGAGAGATTATTGGCTGATGGGAGGATCCAACCTTCTCGAATTGAAGAAGTAGTTGAGCGGGCACAGAAGGAAATTAATAATGAGATGAAAAAAGCTGGCGAACAAGCCGTGATGGAATTAGGTTTGTCTGGTTTACCATTAGACTTGATTAAATTAATTGGTCGGCTTAAATATCGCACTAGTTATGGGCAAAATATTTTACAACATTCAGTTGAGGCCGCTCACCTAGCTAGTATGATGGCGTCCCAGATTGGTGCCGATGTTAGATTGGCTAAGCTAGCCACTTTAATGCACGATATCGGAAAAGCATTGGATCATGAATTTGAAGGCACCCATATTGAGCTATCTCGGGATATTGCTGTGAAGTATGGCCTACCCAAAGAAGTTATTCAAGCGGTTGAGGTGTCTCATGAAGGTGCCGGTGGGCCTAAAAGCGCGATTGATTTTATTTCCATGGCGGCAGATGCTATCTCAGCCGCTCGTCCTGGAGCTCGGCGCGAAAGTATGGAACAATTCATCAAACGGTTAGGTGATTTAGAAAATATTGCCAAGAGTTTTCCTGGTATTGACCGGGCTTATGCTATCCAAGCTGGTCGAGAAGTGCGAGTTTTGGTCATTCCAGAAGAAATCGACGATTTAGGTATCATTAAATTAGCTAAAGAGATGGCGCAAAAGATTGAAAAAGAAATGACTTATCCCGGCACAGTCAAAGTTAATGTGATTCGTGAAACTCGGGCAGAAGATCTAGCTAAATAGTACTAATCATCCCAAAATCAAGGTAATGTCTCAACTTTACTTGGCAATTAATCAAAAGGTTTCTTATAAAACATTTAAAACATTAATTAAACATAATGCTAGAAGTTAAAAAAATTGTTCTACCTAATAAGTTGAGGGTGGATGTGGTCCCGATGAAATCCACGGAAACAGTGGCTGTATTTATTAAAGCTCGGGCGGGGTCTCGTTATGAGGGTGACAAAAATCGCGGGATTGCTCACTTTTTAGAGCACATGTTTTTTAAAGGTGGCGATCGGTACCCTACCCCTAGAGATGTAGCCGAAGCAGTTGACGGTGTGGGTGGAATGTTTAATGCCTTTACTGGTAATGATACCGTGGGGTATTACATCAAGGTAGCCAAAGAGAACATAGACTTAGCTTTTGATGTCCTTTCGGATATGTTGCTTAATTCTAAGTTTAATCAGGATGATATTGACAGGGAAAAGGGGGTGATTATTGAGGAATACAATATGTATCAAGATAATCCCCGGGCTGTTTTAGCTGATGAGTTCCAAGCGTTAATGTACGGTGACCATCCGTTAGGTAAACCAATTCTAGGTGATCTGGATTTTATCAGAAAGGCTACTACTAAAGATTTCGTTAATTATCAGAAAAAATTATATTCTCCCGCTAATGTAGTAGTAGTAGTGGCTGGCAATACCACTTTGGCTGAGGTAAAGCAACTAGTTAATAAATATCTCAAACTAGAGAAAGGTAGTAAAAAAAATATACCGCTTCCCTACAAAATACCGCAGCAATTCAAAACTCAACTAAAAGTTATCTATAAAAAAACTGAACAAGCGCATCTTGTCATTGGTATGCCCACCTTCGGCGGTTTAGATGCCAATAAATACGTCGCCGATGTGTTATCTGTGATTCTGGGCGGCGGAATGAGTTCCAGGCTTTTTACCAGCATTAGAGAGCGTCACGGGCTAGCCTACTATGTGGGTGCCAGCCACGACGCGTATGCCGATGCCGGGAATTTTGCAATTTGGGCGGGAGTGAATGTTAAAAAAA
Organism: Patescibacteria group bacterium; assembly: GCA_043805615.1. Lineage (GTDB taxonomy): Bacteria > Patescibacteriota > Kazan-3B-28 > Kazan-3B-28 > UBA10110 > UBA10110. Next base: position 6,597 of record JAZDHT010000008.1, read on the forward strand.
CTGATTTTGCAATTAAACTTATTCTAGATGAATTAAAAGAAATCCAAGCATCCCCTGTCCCAGATAAAGAACTCAAAAAAGCTAAGCAGGCCATTATTGGCAGTATGGCTTTGCGGTTAGAAAGTTCTGATGCAGTGGCCAATGGCGTAGCTCATCAAGATCTGGTGTACGATAAAATAGAAACAATTGCTGAAATTAAGCGAAAATATCGTGCAGTCACAGCCAAAGATGTACAAAATTTAGCTAAAAAGATTTTTCAAAAGAATAAAATTATTCTAGCGATAATTGGCCCTTATACTAACAAGGAAAAGTTTGCTAAACTAATTAAGTAATTATCTTAGGAGGAACTATAATGGAATGTACCTTGGTTGTTATCAAACCTGACGGGGTAAGAAGGGATTTGGTGGAGGAGATTAAAAATCGGTTGCGTGCTACTGGTCTGCAAATTGTGGCAGAAAAGACTTTATCAGTTGATGCTAAGTTTGCCAGTACTCATTATGCAGATTTAGGCGAAAGAAAAGGTGAAGCGATCAAGAATCGCATGGTCGCCTTTCTGACTTCTGGTCCGGTTACAGTGATGATTATCCAAGGAGATAACGCTATAGCAGAAGTAAGAAGAATTGTTGGTGATACCGAACCAATTTCTGCTGGTAAAGGGACTATCAGAGGTGATCTGGCGGACGATAGTTATAAAAAAGCTGATGCAGAAAATCGGGCTGTGGAGAATTTGATTCATGCGTCAGATGGTCCAGATACAGCCCGAACCGAAAT
>JAZDHT010000009.1:0-5967 GCA_043805615.1 Patescibacteria group bacterium
TAGTGGGTTCAAAACTAACTACCTTGATTCCCTCTGCCAATTTGAACATACTTTGATCGATTTTGATTGTATTATCTCCACTGGTAGCACTACGGATATCTATTTCTAACCTGGCCTTGCTGGGATCAATCGTATCTAATTTGTCACTGGGTCCGGATAACACCAAGCTGACAGTAGCTGGACTGGTAGATACTACTTTTAATCCTGGGGCGATATCCAAATAACTTGGACTCAATACCAGTCGGCGAGTAAACGGCGAATTATCTATCTGAATAGTAACTTTAATTAATTTATTGCTTTCAACTGACACGCCGATGGGAATTTCCAAACCTACTTGGTCAGAAAAAGTATTAACCCTATTAGATAAATTAATCGCAGTAGTGGTGACACTATTAATATTTTCCAATCTTTTTACACTACTTTTTAAAGTTACAGCCGGAGGATCAAATTGGACACTGCTTACCCAATAGCCAGCCGGAAGTTTGCCAGAAAATTGCGGAGTTAGTCCCACTGTTTTGAACATTTCCCCTTTGTTGATAATAACAGAGACATTTACTTCGTTAGGACTAAATTGGATATTGGCTAATTTATTGCCTTTGCTATCACGCACTTCGGGATAAGCTTTAGCGATAAAAGAAGATTGTTTTTTGCTGACATCAATTACCACATAGGCTTTTTGAATAGTATTAATTAGTCGGTCTGCTCCAATCATTTGCACTTGCAGGGGAGCCACGCTAACATCATCCAAGGCATAGCCGTTGGCAGGAAAACCAGTAATATCAATGTCCAAAGCAACCATAGCACGCACGGCAATCACTACATCGATGGTGATTAATTCTGGTTGATATCCAACCAACCATACATCAGAAGCATTCAGCTCAACTTTGGGTTTAATATTATAATTGCCTGGGTCAGAAATAAAACTAACATCCAATTGCGCCATAGGTTGTTGAAAAGTACGCAATTGGTAATAAGAGATATTTTTTGCGCGCAAAATCACTGGCAAAGTAGTGACATCTTGTACAATTGCTAAACTGGATTTTAACCCAATTATTTTAATCGGCACATCCAGCGTAAATGTGTGATAACTCAAAGCAAAAGCGGCGAACCAAATTAAAATCGCCACTGGGATCAACAAGCCTAATTGGGCCAGCGGGGGAATCTTCATAATAAAATTTAGCCAAGCAAAATAGTTTTGAGCATGCGATCTAAGTTGTTGGGCGATAATTTAGTGTAATTGCTGTCTTTGTGTAATAAAGATATATCTTCCTTATCCTTGTGGGTAATAATGATTAGCGCATTGTACTCGCGAGCGGCTTCACAGATAGCGCTATTGTTAAGATTGAACAAAAAACGCTTGGGAGCAGTTTTTGTAAGAGTAGAACCAGCGGCGATGACTACTCCGCGGTCAATAATCATGGCTCCAGCCGACAATTTGGAACGATGTGCAAAGATATCCCAAACAAATTCCTTGCTAAATGGAGCATATAGCGGGGTACTATTCACAATTAATTTGTTCAGTGGTGAATCAGTTCTTATTACCAATAAAGCTGGAGTGTGAGACTTGGCTAAAGTTATAACGGTTTCAGACAATTCGCTCAGGAATTTTTTGGTATCGTATTCGCCAGTCATCACACTTTTTTTGGCGATCACAGCATAAGCCAATTCACTATCCCATAATTTTTTTAAATCTTGATGGTAGATTACTCCAATACTAATAAACATAGTTAGCAAACCAACAAAAGCAGTATAGAAAACTGCAATTAAACCAAACAGCTTGGCTAAGAACATGACCAATAAAACTATACCAATTTTAGGGATCATCCCAGCCAAAGCAGTGCGCTTGATTTTGTTCCATACCCACCACAAAATCAACAGAACAATTAAAATATCCAGTAGGGTAATCAAATTAAAGATTTCGGCAATACCTGACCAGCTAAAATTAGCTTGGCCACTTAAAGCCTGCCAACCAGACGAAAAATAATGTTGAATGGCTTCCGTCCCCATAAATACTTTTTGCTTTATTGTTTGAGTTCGCCATCCACCTGCACCAACTGGCAAATGGCAGGAGACGGATGAGAACTGCTACTAATGTAATTGTATTATAGCAAAACGACATACTAAAAGACCCCATGTATAAACACGAGGTCGTATCGTAGGTGCAGTACAAGTTAGCGGGGCGACAATGCTATGTGTTATCACCATACAGCTCTTGAAGCGCCTGCGCCGTTGCTTCACCGTTCTTCTTTCCAGATGACTCGAGAAGAAACTCAGGTAGTGGGGCCGGGGATTGCTTTAGATCTTCCAGAACTTGCTAACCAACTCTTGGATAATCCTGGGACAAATATCCCTCCCAGGGATAACCATCAAATTGATTAGTTCTTCGTTGTTCCCATAAAATAACTCTTCGGGGACGACAACAGCACTAGCTGGTGGGTGTTGTGCCCAACGGCTATCAGTTTGATCCCCGCACCACCAGTTCTCCAGTGGGTATTTGGCGATAATTATGCGCCAGACCCAGTTGGAAAAACTGGCCAAGATCAGTAGGCCAATTAGTGAGTACATTGGCCACAAATCAAAACCGACAGATGGTATTATCATCGCGCGATCTCCCTCTTCTGATGTATTCTTGCAAGTTAAAGTACAAAAAGTGCAAGTTTTATTATTGTGCTCCCCTCCTCCCAGTAAGTCAATAATTTTACGCTCCCAGAGCTGATAATTTTTAAAAACCCCTTAAACTAAGGGGTAAAGTGCAATCACCCCAAGATGGAGATTATCAATGGTTAAATAAACCTAGCTAATAGAGCTAGAATACCAGCCACAACAATGCCAACGATGCTTACATCTGTAATTTTGTAGATGATTCTGGTTAAATAATCTTCTTTCATAAGGTACACCCCTGATCAGAGTTGATAACTAAAATTTAGCATAATCCCCTACCTTAAAGCAACCTTGGGTTGAATTATCATACCAGCATGGTTTAATGGTAAATAGGAGGTAAATCACACCATGTCAACAGGGCGAAAGGTATTAGTATATATATTAGTAGGATGTTATGCAGTTTTTAATACTGGTTTTACTGTTAATGCTTTAGTCTGGGCACCAGCTACCAATACTAATTTAGATATTCAATTGCAACTGCAACAATGGCATTTTGCAGTCCAATTAATGCCAAAATCATCTACTACTATCCCTATTGAACTAACCAACATCGGCGACATTGTTTGGCAGTCTGACCAAATTTACATGGCAGAAGTTTTACCGACCCGAGAAAAAAATTATCCTTTGGCGTTAACTGTCCAACCGAATTGGACTGATGCTAACCAAACTTTATCATATACTAATACCAAACAATTAATTTCAACCGGAGAAACTTTTAATTTTGTTTTGCCTATTAAGGCACCTGATCAGTCTGGATGGTACCGGATGTATTTTCAGCCAATTATTCATAATTCGCCAGTAAATCGGTTATTGCGAATTGATTTAGAAGTCGGACAGCTACCGCAAAAATTAGATGTAGTTGTTACCAAACATATAGAAGTTAATATAGCCAAACAAACTGCAAATCTATACGAAGGACAATTTCAATTAGCTCATTTAGTTGCTTCAACTGGACAACCTGGTATGGACACTCCACCAGGACAATATGTGATTAATAAAAAATATATAGATGTCTGGTCAGATTTTGCCCAAATGCAATTGCCGTATTGGCTAGAATTGCGCAACAAAAACGGCGAGTTCGAAGGCTATGGCATTCATGGCGTCCCCTACCACAATGTGACATCAAGCAAATATGTTGAAGGAAAAACTTATGATGGTTTTAGATACTACACCAAGGGTCGTTTATACGAAGGCTACAACTTTGTTGGCACTCCATTTACTCAAGGTTGCGTAGTATTTTCGTTAGCCAACGCAGAAATGATTTACGACTGGGCTGAGTTTGATCAAACTCTAATAAATATTCAATGAGTAAGGCGCAAGATTTCTATCTCGCGCCTTTTGTACTGTCTTTACGCTGTGTCTCTCCTGTCGGCTTAATCCGGGGAGGAGATGGCTTTACTTGTAGAATAAATATGCAACCCACCCAGCGACATAAGGGAGTAGGAGAGCGCAAAGCAGTAAACTGGTGGGGATAAAACCCATTTCCATCTGCCAGCTAGACATATTATTCCTCCAGTTAAGGTGCAAGTGTGGTACATAAGACATTTATAGTTATAATGGACTTGGTCATCTGGAATACTATGGAAAAAATATGGAAAAGATTGCTCCCAGAGACAAAAAATCATTGACTAAGTAACTTGAACCTATTACACTAGGGTCAATTGAGACTAATTAAAAAATATGAATACCAAGGCAATCCAAAAGATATTCCCCCACGTATTTCAAGAATTATTTTCTAATTGTCAAATAATCGCCTCTGCCCCGGGCGATTTTTTTTGGGCTGGTGAACATGGCATTCTCTACGGTGGTTTGGGAGTAGTCCAGCATATTCCTCTCCGAAGCTATATGGGATTAAAACCTAACTCGGTTAATTGTTTCCGGTTGGTAGGATTTAAATCCTATATCCCCTCGCGCTCTCAATTTGAGAATATTAATTTTGGTATCTACGACTTCTCTCAGATGAATGAATTATTAACTGCAGAGAAGAATAAAATCACTACTAAAGAAATTGGTTTTGATATTTATGGAGTCAGTGAAATCCCAATCTCTTGCGGACTTAATGCTATCGGGGCTTCCTCGGCGGCTTTGGCAATGGCATTCTTTATTGCTTTGGGAGAGCTGACGCATGAAGAGATCAAGTCGTGGCAAAACATTCCCCCGTCTCAACTTTGCAAATATGCTACTAAATTCGATCGAGTATTCCGTTTAGCTTGGAAGATTAATGTGATTCTGCATGGAAAGGCCTGTTCTACCATTAGAACCTTCGCACCATTGGTGTATAGCAGTCTACCAATCTTTAGTGGGAGCAATCGCATCCATAATCAAACTAATGCTGCTGAGGGAGTAGATCATACGGCTTATTGGGCGGGCGGTTTTGCGGAAATCGTCAACACTAAAAACATCGTTAACTGGCCAATAGATATTGCCATAATTTATTCGGGTGAAAAAAGACCTACTGGCTTTTTAGCCAATACAACCGAGGAAACCCGAGTAAGCTTAGAGACCGTATCCCAAGAAATTCAATCGCAGATAAAAAATCTTTCCAATGCCACTCCTGACACACCTTTTTTATGCAATATCTCAATGGAAAATATGCTGTGGTTTAATTACTGGAATGCAATGTTTACTATTTCTTTAGAAATCTTTTATGCCCTGCGCCAGGTTTTTGCTACAGCTACCGGCGGTGATAACGTAGGACATCTTCTGCGCGCCATTCGCAAACACAATCACGGCTTACGTTTAATGAACTTAACCAGTCTCTGGACTCAACAGGTAATTTTAGCAATGAAGAATTACTCGCGTCATCATGGTCAGATGACAGCTGGAATCAAATTAATTGGCGGCGGTCAAAGCGGAGACATTTTATTTGTTACTCCCTTCAATGAGATGCGCGATCATATTACAGATATGATCGAGCAAATTAAGCATGAAGACCCGACTAAACCAGTACATCTTGACTATGCTTCATGGCAAGATGGTCTGGAACCAGAAGGAGCAAAATTAGAACAGGATTTGCAAAAACAAATTTATTCCCAATGGATATCTACGGGTACTTACCGTCTTGTTAAATTAGATCAGACTGGTAAGTTGCACCATGCCTTAATTTCAGTAGAAGAACGCAATAAAATTAAAAAACAGGCACCTATTTTGCTAGATAAAACAGAAAAACGGATCTATATTTGCGGACAAAAATTGACTTCAAAAGAGCTAAAATCCACCTCGGCAACAATTGAGATTGTTGATTTTTTGCTACCTCGTGCCGGCCAAGAAGTCAGGAATAACCATTTGCCAAAATCAATATATGCG
>JAZDHT010000010.1:0-2824 GCA_043805615.1 Patescibacteria group bacterium
AGCCTTGATTGTGAGTGGTGGGCATACAGAATTAGTTTTGATGAAAAACCTTACTCAATTTAAAAGCGTAGGAGGGACGCGCGATGATGCTGTGGGAGAGGCTTTCGATAAAGCCGCTAAGATTTTAGGATTGGGCTATCCTGGGGGTCCTGTAATTGCTCGGATAGCCAAAAAGGGGACAGTACCTAAATTGCCGCGCCCAATGATAGATAACGGATTGGAGATGAGTTTCTCTGGCCTTAAAACCGCACTCAGCAGAGTTGCTCTCTCGTCCAATAAATCTGCTTTAGCTCACGAGTTCCAAGAAGCGATAGTGGAGGTATTGGTTACAAAGGTGAATCGTGCCATCAAGAAGTATCATCCTGCCGTACTGTTATTAGCTGGCGGGGTAGCGGCCAACCCAGTTCTTAGAGAAAGATTAAAAATATTAGCTAAAATCCATAAAATAAATTACTTTATGCCGGAAATTAAATATTGTGCCGATAATGCGGCGATGGTAGCTCTGGCGGCTTATTATCTCAAAAATACTGAAAAAGACCTCTGGTATAATATAAAAGTTAAAACTAACAGCGACCTGACCAAGTAAAATTCCCCTCCTGCCGGAGGAGGGGTTAGGGGAGGTGGGAGTATAAATTAATCACTCCCCACCCAACCTCCCCTCTGAGAGGGGAGGAGTAAAAAAATGAATAACGAAATTCCTAAAATTTTTGAGCATCAGAAAGTTGAACCGGAACTGTACCAGAAATGGGAGCAGTCGGGCTTGTTTACTCCCAAAATTGACCCTACCAAAAAGCCTTATACGATTATTATGCCGCCGCCCAATGCTTACGATAAATTACATATCGGGCATGCTCTGATCAAAGCCATTGAAGATGTAATGATCCGTTATCATCGTTTGAAAGGGGAGCCGACCCTCTGGCTACCGGGGGCTGATCATGCTGGAATTGCCAGCCAAGTATTTTTTGAAAAAATCCTCAAAGAGGAAAAAGGGCTAACCCGCTATGATTTGGGGCGCGAGGAATTTGTCAAACAACTTTCTCAATTTGTAATGAATAAGCGGGATATTGTGGAAAATCAACTTCGCCGTTTGGGAGCCAGTTGCGACTGGACTCGTCGAAAATTTACTTTGGACGAGGATGTAAGCTACGCAGTCCGTTATACTTTCAAGAAGATGTACGATGATGGTCTCTTATATCGCGGGGAGCGGGTAATTAATTGGTGCCCTCGGTGCGCCACTTTTCTCTCTGACCTGGAAGTAGATCACAAAGAGAGTGAGAGCCGCTTAACTTACATTAAATATCCTATCAAAGGGGAGTCAGGCCGACACATAACAGTCGCCACTACCCGGCCTGAAACAATGTTAGGAGATACTGCGGTGGCGGTGAACCCTTCGGACAAAAGATTCAAGGATTTAGTAGGAAAAACGGCTATTTTGCCATTAATGAACCGTGAAATTCCCATTATCGCCGATGATTATGTGGCGATGGAATTTGGCACCGGCGCTGTAAAAATTACTCCCGCCCACGATCTTAATGATTTTGAAATCGGCCAGCGGCACAATTTACCCGCGATTTCAGTAATTGGCCCGGATTTATTAATGACTGAAGCCGCCGGAAAGTTTGCTGGAATGAAAACTAATGCCGCGGCAGAGGAAATTGTCAAAGAACTGCAAACTTTAGGGTTAATCGAAAAGGTAGAGCCCTACAAAAATGCGGTCAGTATTTGTGAGCGTTGTAAATCAACATTAGAGCCTTTAATTTCTAAGCAGTGGTTTGTAAAAATCAAGTCTTTAGCGGGGCCAGCGATTACGGCCGTCCAAAATAATGAAATTAAATTCATTCCCGGCCGGTTCAAAAAAGTATATATGCACTGGATGGAAAATATCCACGACTGGAATATCAGCCGGCAGTTGTGGTGGGGGCATCGGATCCCAGTTTATTACTGCCAAAATAATCCGGAACACCTCGTTGTGAGTATTGATCCCGTAGAAACTTGCCCTGATTGTGGCGGCAAAATGGTACAGGATGAAGACACTTTGGACACCTGGTTTTCTTCCGGCCAGTGGCCGTTTACCACTTTGGGTTGGCCTAAAGAAACGGCGGATTTTAAGTATTTCTACCCGACCACTATGATGGAAACTGGTTGGGATATTCTATTTTTCTGGGTAGCCCGGATGATTATGATGGGCTTGTATTGCACGGGCAAAATTCCTTTTGAAATGGTTTATTTGAATGGTTTAGTTCGAGACAAAGCTGGAGTTAAAATCTCTAAATCCAAGGGGAATGTTATTGATCCTTTGGAGATGGTGGAAAAATACGGTGCCGATGCCTTGCGATTAGGGTTACTCGCTGGTATTGCTCCTGGAAATGATAGTATGGTTTCTGAAGAAAAAATCCGCGGCTACCGCAATTTTGCTAATAAAATTTGGAATGCCGCCCGTTTTATTCAGATGAATGTGGGGGCCGAGGTAAAATTAGAGAATATTAAGCTTAATCCCGAAGATAAAAAAGCTATCACCGAGTTTCATAACACGATCAAGCAAGTTACGACGCATATGGATAAATATAGGTTAGCGCCGGCAGGGGAAATGTTATACGAATATTTCTGGCATCAATTTTGTGATCAGTATATTGAGCAGGCCAAGACAAGGCTCAAAACCGACCAATCAGCTGAAGCCACCCTCCACTATATTTTAAAAAACTGCCTCATTATGTTGCATCCCTTCGTGCCATTTGTGACCGAGGCAGTCTGGCAAGAGTTCTATCCGGGTTTATTGTTGGGAGAAAAATGGCCTCGTAATTGAAGTTTCAGGTTTGGCAATCTT
>JAZDHT010000011.1:0-7326 GCA_043805615.1 Patescibacteria group bacterium
TGTTACTAATTAGAATTAACCAATGATATACTAATAAATATGGAGGGATTCCAATCAATATTAACAATTCGTCGTCTCGGCTTAGTGATCTTGGCTATAATCGTGTTCAATTTCATTCCCGTGCGAGTTTTTGCTATGCAGGGTTACGGCGTTAGTGTATTCCCAGCTCCTACCCAAGAGTACTCTGGCTTACGGTCTTGGTTTGTTTATGAGGCCGAACCCGGCACGGAAATTAAAGACAAAGTAATAGTTAAAAATCATAGTAATAGCACAGTTACTCTAAAGATTGCCGTGCTGGATGGGGCAGTAACCAACGACGGCGGTTATACTTTAGTGAGAGGTGTGGAAGAAAATAAAGATTTAGGTACCTGGGCGACTCTAAGCCGCGACAGTGTTACTTTGCCGCCCCAGACCCAACAAATCATAGATTTGACCGTGAAAGTTCCAGATAACGCCGATGTAGGGAGTCACCCCGGTGGGGTAGTAATTTGGGAAGATACAACAGTAGCTGATGGCACGGGTGCCGCCCAAAAGAGAACAGGGCAATTACAGGTGGTCACCCGCGTCGCCGCTCGGTTGTATTTAACAGTGCCCGGAGATATTGTTCGCAAATTAGATGTAGAAAATGTACGGCACACCATTCCAAAAGGTGTGTTGTATTTTCAAATGACTATGCACAACCAAGGCAATGTTACTCTCATGCCGGAAACGGATATTACACTAAGGGGGATTTTTGGTAAAATTGGTACCCAGCCGGCTTCGCAATTTGGGATGATTCTGCGCGGGGGAACAACCAACGCGCGAGTGCCGTGGCAGAAAAAAGCGCCTAAAATAGGGCGATTTGTGGCGGATTTTCGCATCCATTATGGCGAAAAAGATTTTCAGGGCGAATATGTCAAAGATGAATATCAGGATGTACGCTATGTTTTTTGGATTATCCCTTGGATGACTATCTTCTGGTGGCTAATCGGGTTGGCTCTTCTTTTGCTGGTGCGCCAGTTTTGGCTGTGGATTATTATTAGACAGAGGTTAAATACTAAAACCAAGAAACATACAGTCAAGAGGGGGGAGACTTTGTCTAGTATCGCGCAATTCCATGGAATTAATGCTAAGAAAATTGCTAAATTTAATGTCTTGAGATGGCCGTACGATTTGCAGGTAGGGGATGTACTGCTAATTCCATATGGGAAATTATCCAAAGAAGAACGCAAAGCCCAATCCAGCGAGGAAAGAGAAGCTCTACTCCGTCATTCTGGGGGGTTTGCAGAGCGACTCCAGAATCTTTTCCGCCGCCGTTCCAAACTTCAAGCTCGTCATTCTGGGGAGCCTATGGGGCGACTCCAGAATCGTATGAATAAATCTATACGATCCTGGACAAGTCTCCGACCCTTGAGGGTTTCCGACCCGGAGGGCCAGGATGACAATAAGAGTAGGATAGTGGCGCGAGTGGGGCTGGAACCAGTAATTATTGAAGCAGGGGATACTATTAAAGATGTGGCGGAATTTGCCGGGGTGACACCAAAGGAAATTATCAGAATTAATCGTTTGCATTGGCCGTATAAATTAAAAGCTGACCGAGAATTATTGATTCCAATAAAAATTATAGCCGGCAAATCACAATCTATTAAATCAAAAAAGCGTCCGGTTGCGAAAAAATATTCTAAAGGTAAAACATCTAAAAAGCAACCCAGTAAATAGCTTGTATTATTGATTTCATTTAGTTTTTATAAATTAAAATGAGTAAGACCATATATAGAAAAACTAAATGGCAGATATCCATGAGAGTGTTTTCGTGGTTTTTATCTTTTTCTGTTATCTTAGCTTTTGTATTAGGGTTTACGCCTTTTAACAATCAAGACATACAAGTAGCTAAGGCCACGACTCTTACGTCCATATACGCCGAGAGCGCTGCCCCGAGTACTACTACCTCTACCACTACTTATTCTACTAAATTAACTGGGGCTAATTTTGTCAGTGGTAATAAATATTTTATTTATGTTACCTTGGGTTTAACTCATAGTTCTGCTACTGGCCAAGTAAATTATCAGATTGTTTATAATACTACCACTTTGTATACCGGTATTCTGGAACCAGCTGAGGCTACGGTTAATTATTATACTCAAGTAGATTGGATGGATGTTTATACCCCATCAGCTAACGGTAATTTATATGTGAAGTTTAAAGGGGTAACCGCAGGTACCACCACGGCCGCCAATGCTGTGCTTACGGGTTTGGATTTAACTAGTAATGATATTATAGAAAACTATGATTATTATTTTAATGAAAACACAACGGGGGGTTCTCATACTAATGGATATCAACCCAAAGCCAGTATTACCCTAAGCAATGCGGATGGAGTAAAAGATTGGCTGGTTTTTGCCACTGAGCACATAACTATTAATAATGCTGCAAAGTCGCATGTAGCTAGATTTCATTATAATGATGGAACTAGTTATTATTCTATGGATCGTAATTTATTTGGAGAAAATGTTGCTGATGATTATTCTTTTGTTCTGCTTAGGGGCTATAATAACATTCCCCGTAATACGGAGATTTCTATACAGGTAAAAGATGCGAATTTAGGTGGCGATGAAAATTATTATAATCTATCGCGTATATTCGCCTTAAATTTACAAGTTTTTAGAGATAGGTCAGCTTATTATAGTGATACTGATATTGCTTTGGCTACTTATGCCAGCTGGACTACTCTGAAAACCACTGCTTATACGGCTTCTTCTACAGGTAGTCATCTAGTTTTTGCCAGTTATATTAACAATGTAGCTGCCACCGATGCTAGATCTAACAGCAGTATTACCGTAGACGGCACAACCTACCCCCCGAATTGGGATTGGACAGATGGTGCCGGTGGTAGAGGCAAAACAAGTTACGATGCCTCGGATGAAACTAGCAATAATATAGTGGCGGCATTAACTATGAGTGCTGGAGCTAGGAGTGTTGTATTCCAAGCCCAAGAAGTAGGGGCTGCTACTGCTCAAGTTGCCGACGAGATAACCATGACGATATTTTCAGCTGAATTCAATTATAGGCCCCAGATTAATAATTGGCAGTGGTATGCAGACGAGGAAGACACTACTCCAGGCACTGCCTATGCGGCTGAAAATACAGCCCCGCCCCAAGTTGAAATGGGCAAAAGCATTGGTTTTAAATTAAGAATTAATTTAACAGAAGTGGGGGGGTTAGCCGAAAATAATAATCGTAAAAAACTTTATTACGCAACATCTACTGCAGGGCCGTGGACAGAAGTAGGGACAACAACCGATCTTAGTGCAGCTTGGAGATATTATGATGCTGGCGGGAGCGACAATGGTGTATTACCTTCTGTATTGTTAACAGGTTCTAGCTCGACCTATAAAGGGATACATAATGAGAGCAATAGTGATAGCCCCAGCAATTCTGATCATGTGGCTAGTACTACTACTGAATTTGAATATTGTATAGAAAATTATGATGCGGCTGTTAGTACTACTTATTATTTTGGTTTATTTGATCAGACTACTGGTTTAATAGCTCTAGCTTCTGGCAAAAGTTTCCCTAGCCTAACTACTGCCAGCGCCTATAATTTAAGTTTAGAAACCGCGCCGTCTGCAGTATATTTGGGCAGTTGGCAGATTGGTAGTAGTGAATATCATAGTTATACCTTTGGCTCTCTTGCGGCTGGTGAAGAGATAACTATGCGGGACAATCGGGGACAAAGTGCTGGTAATAGTGCTGGCTGGACTTTATCGGCTGATATTACCACTGAATTATATTTCCAATCCGTAGCAGGATATTGTGGCAGTGTTACTTTTACAGGGTCTGGTCTGAACGATATGACTATATTTTCTTGTGATAATACTCTTACTTCGCAAGCTACTTATAAAGTGGAGATTTCAGATACGGCGGCTAGCCCAGATGCGTTTGTATGGTATAAAAATGGTGCTGGAGTTCCCTCGGGCGCAGGCGAATGTGGGTCGGCAGTTTTAATAGAGGAAAGAATCTATGTGGCCTTCGCAAACATAGATGGACACACTGTAGCAGATTATTGGGAATTTACGGCTTATCCAGCCGTAAATATAACTATAGCTAAGGCAAATATGTATTGGATTACTAATACTATAACTGGCTTATATGATGCTCCGACTACTGGGATTACCACTCCTGGGGGGTATATGTCCAGTGCTGTAACGGCGGCTACAGTTTCTGGTAGCGGAAAACAAGGGTTAGGTGGATTTGAATTCCTGCCCACCTTAAGAATATATAATGCTAGCACAGCAGGTGATTATACTGGCGGTGTAATGACTTTTACTTTAGCCTGATATAGTTATATCCAGAAGTTTATACAGGGACCACAACTCTTCTCTGACCTGATATAATTATCAGGTAATATAATGTAACCCCCTGCCTGCCGGCAGGCAGGCTCGACCTTCGCTCGGGGAATAATTGTATGGATGAAACAGAGATTTTAGAGTTATCAGAGCAAGAAAAATCATATTGGTGGCATATTTCCCGTCGGGCGATTTTGCAATCCATTTTAAACAGATTTTTCCCTGTTGCCCGTCATACTGTCCGCCGACTGGCGGATTATTCAGCATCTCTTTGTCATTCTGGTAAGTCCCGCATATGCGGGACGCATCCAGAATCTTATTCTTTGTCATCCTCGGGTTTAACTCGGGGATCCAGACAAAAAAATAAACATAAAAACAGTTCTTGTTTTGGTCTGGATTCCTCTCCGAGCTGGCAGCTCTCCGGAGCCGGAAGCCGCCTACGCGGGGATGATAAAGAAAACGGGAATGACAAAGAAAGTGGCGATGGCATAAGGAGAGTAAAGATACTGGATGTCGGGTGCGGAACCGGAGAAAATATAAAATCCAATTACTGTTCGAACGAAGTGAGAACTACTGGTACTGATAGTTCTCGGCTGACGCCTCGAACAATAAAAATACTGGATGTCGGGTGCGGAACAGGTAGTAATATGCAATGGCTACAAGAATTTGGTGTAGTGACTGGTGTGGATAGCAGTAAAACAGCAGTAGCGTTAGCCAATTCTGCCACTGACCGTATGTCTCCCGAGCTGATCGATGGACTGAATTTTACTCCCCCCCGAGCGCAGGTCGTCGAGCCTGCCTGCCGGCAGGCAGGGGGTTACATTCAGAACCAGGCCTTGTTAGGGCGGGCAGAACAGTTGCCATTTGCGGATGGTAGCTTTGATGTATTAACAGCCTTTGATGTATTGGAACATATCAAAAACGATAACCAAGTATTAAAAGAATGGGGGAGAGTTTTATCCGATAAAGGGTTAATATATTTAACCGTCCCAGCACATCAATGGTTGTTTGGTCCGCATGATCGGGCAATGGGCCACTATCGGCGTTATAGTATGCGCCAATTGGGCAAACTTTTATCTCAAAATGGTTTTAAACCAATATTTACTACATATATTTTTAGTTCAACTTTTCCAATATTCCTGTTACAGCGGGTTTGGGTGAGAAATATATCAGTCATACGATCCTGGACGCGCTCCGACACGGAGCTTGCCAGGATGGCGGATGAAGGGGTGGATCGCCAAAATAACTCCTCCTTCCATTATTTAGGCGCGGATGACATTTCCTCACACCGTCATTCCGGACTTGCCTCCGCCCAGAGGGCTCTGGCCCGGCGGGATCCGGAATCCAGACAAGAAAACAAACAAAAAAAGATCCTGGATCCGAACTTGGCTTCTAGCCAGTCGTCGGTCCAGGATGACGGCTTTAGAGTACAAAATGACGCCGTAAGGGATATGTCGTTAACTGATAAATCTCAATATGTGAATGTACCAAAATGGTTGAATAATTCTTTGATTAGTTTGGGTCAGTTAGAAGCCAACTGGGTAAAGTTTAGCAAATTGCCGTTTGGTAGCAGTATTGTAGTTCTAGCACAAAAAAAAGATAACAATCCTCTGACCCCACTCGGCGAATATTATTCCTCAAATCTGTCAAAATTTCGTCATTCTGGGGAGCCTATGGGGCGACTCCAGAATCGTATAAATCAATCTATACGATCCTGGACGCGCTCCGACACGGAGGAGCTTGCCAGGATGACGGATGGGATGGGCAGGCAAGTTCAGGGTGATGGAGAGGTAACACAAGGTGATAGAGAGGGTATGGCACCTCGTTTTAAAACAATTAAGCAATTTCTTAAATTTGCCATTGTCGGAATGGGTAATACTGCGATAGATTTTGGAGTATTGAATTTATTAGTCCAAATATTTCATTGGGCGGTTTTGCCAGCGAATGTAATTTCTTTTTCGCTGGCGGTCACTAATAGCTATTTTTTTACTAAATATTGGACTTTTCAGGATAAGTCAGCTAAAAGTTTTCAACAGTTTGGTTATTTTATGGCAGTTAATCTACTTGGTTTGGGTATCTCCACCCTGATCATTAAGTATGGTTTGCCTATGTCAGAAATTTATTGGTCAGACTTGGTTTTTAGCTGGCGCTATAATATAGTTAAGCTTGTATCGGTTGTTATTATTTGGGTATGTAATTTCTTATTCTATAAATTTATTATTTTTGGACAACGCAAATCATCCATCATATAAACGGCAGATATCAGCTAG
Source organism: Patescibacteria group bacterium (assembly GCA_043805615.1). Taxonomy (GTDB): domain Bacteria; phylum Patescibacteriota; class Kazan-3B-28; order Kazan-3B-28; family UBA10110; genus UBA10110. Next base: position 6,596 of record JAZDHT010000011.1, read on the forward strand.
CAAACCAGCCCAGTTGAGCTGGTCAGATTATAAGGCGCTGACTAATCGATACTATCAAGAGGTGGAAACCTATGATTGGACCGATACAGCCGACAACTTACGGGGGCCAGAAAGCTTTTTGCATAGATACCGGGAATGGTGGTTACTGAAATTATTACGTCCTTATCTTAAAAATAACCCCACGGCTCTGGAAGTAGGTTGCGGGACGGGTCTGATTTTACGACATTTACCAGCCGGATCGGTGGGGTTAGATTTAAATCCCCGCAATTTAGAGCGCTTGAAGGAATATGTGCCAGGGGCAAAAGGCCAGTTATGCGATGTAGAGGGAGGCATTCCTTATCCTGATGCCACTTTTGATTTAGTGGTAGCCGCCGAAGTGTTAGAACATTTAATCTATCCAGAAAAAGTGGTAGCAGAGATCTATAGAGTGCTTAAAAATGATGGAGTATTAGTTGGTTCGGTGCCGCGGAAATCATGGTTTTGGAAATTACGTTTTTTAAGCATTACCTATCATTCCAATATCAAATACTATAAAATTATGGAGCCTTTCCATAACGAAATGTCAAAAAATGAACTGAAAGACTTATTGAACACAAATTTCCGCCAAATAAAAATTTATCCCACTATAACTAATATTTTCTTTGTTGCTCCGAAATGAATGAGTTGATTTTTCTCTCAGTAGTGATACCTGCCTACAATGAAGAGGGGCGGATTAAGGGGACACTAGCCAG
>JAZDHT010000012.1:0-3668 GCA_043805615.1 Patescibacteria group bacterium
GGAGTCGAACCCCTGTTACATGGATGAGAACCATGCGTCCTAACCACTAGACGATAGGGCCCAGAAGATCTGGTAATTAACCTACCACTAATCTGCTCTGGAGCCTAATATACTAGTGACCAAAGGGTCGTTGGAGAACAATTACCGCTTTTCTATAGTTAAGACAACTCCTGCCAACATTGAAAGAATACCTAATTCGAGGTAAAAAAACGGGCTGGCAAATATTGTTCGCTCGGCCATTTGAGTAGTAACTGCGAAAATACCACAGATCAGACCGAACCAATAAAAAGACTTGGCTAATACGGTATTATTTAATTTAAACATTGCGTCACCCCCTTTCGTTTGATTTTTTGTAATGTTAATGGCTGGCAGCTAATTCAACCAGCCGATTTGAATATCCCCATTCATTATCATACCAAGCAACGATTTTGACAAGGTCCCCCCCAATCACGTTGGTCATTAGTAAATCCACAATTGCTGAGTGAGGATTGCCAATAAAATCTGATGATACCATAGGTTCATCCGTTACTGTGAGGATTTTTTTATAGATTGGGTTACTAGTCGCTCGTTTAAAAACACGGTTGACTGCTTCCTTGGTAGTTTTTTTCTTAACAACAAAAGTGAAATCAGACAAAGATACCACTGGTGTTGGTACTCGAATCGCAAAACCATCAAACAAGCCTTCCAGTTCTGGAATCACTTCGGTTGTGGAAATTGCTGCTCCAGAAGTAGTCGGTACGATATTCATAGCCGCAGCTCTGGCTCGACGTAAATCGTTATGTGGTCCGTCCTGTAAATTCTGGTCAGCTGTATATGAATGGATGGTTGTCATAGCTGCCCGCTTAACGCCAAAGTTTGTGACCATAATTTTGGCCACCGGCGCAACACAATTGGTTGTGCAAGAAGCATTGGAAACCACCTGGGCATCAGTTTTTTCATGAGCGTTAACGCCAATCAGCTGAGTCGGTACATCACCTGAGCCTTCGGTCGGCGCTGAAATAACCACCTTCTTGGCGCCTGCTTTGATGTGAGCTTGGGCTGCTCCGTCTTTAACAAACCGACCAGTACACTCCAGTACCACATCAACTTTTAATTTTTTCCAAGGCAGTTTAGCTGGCTCTTTAATAGATGTTATTCTAATGGACTTACCGTCAACAATCAAAGCACTACGTCCGTGCTTTACCTGTTTTTGATAAGTACCATAAATTGAATCATAGCGTAGTAGATGGGCCAGGGTGGCCGGATCAGTTAAATCATTAATCGCTACGATATCAAATTTTTTACTATCCAGGGCGATCTTAAAAGCTGCCCGCCCTATACGACCAAATCCATTAATAGCTAATCGTTTTTTTGCTTTAGTTTTGGCCATAAAAATACCCTATAAATCTATCATTTTTTAGCAAATCTTTCAACAGGTTTTAAACTATGAGCTTGCTCCGGCTAGCTACTTGTATTAATTTTGTGAAGCTGGCTACTTCTAAACTATCATGACCCACCAAAGCTCCCACAATTTCATCCTTGGCTAAGTAATCACTGACGTTGGAGTGTGAAACGCTTCCGCCATAAATAATAGAAAAGTGTTGGTAAGCCATCCTTGCTTCATACTGATCTATCAAAGCCTGGCGAATAACCATAGCCATAGCCTCAGCATCTTCCGGTTCACAGGGCAGCCCTGGCGAAATCGACCAAACAGGCTCATAAGCAATAATAACTTTCTGTTTGAGCAGAGGGGTGCCCACGTAGCGCAGGGCCGAACGTACTTGATAGGCTACGGTTAGCTCTCCGCTACCAGCATTTCGCTGCTCTCTGGTCTCCCCTACGCAAATGATCGGCGTAAAACCATGACGCAACGCCGCAGTTGTTTTTCGATCTATCATATCGTCGGTTTCTCCAAGATGCTGGCGTCGTTCAGAGTGGCCAATTATGGTCCAGTCGCAACCCAGATCGCGAAGCTGTTCTGGCGAGACTTCACCGGTAAAATTGCCTTTGGCTTCCCAAAAAACATCTTGGGAGCACAATTCAATGTTACTATTTTTAATCTCCTTACCAACTTGATCAAGCGCGGTGAAGGTAGGTGCCACAACGATCTGACATTTTTTTGAATAAGTATCGACGGTGTTCGCTAGACCACGAGCCAATTTGACACTGGTCCTCAAATCCAAATTCATTTTCCAATTACCAACTATCAGCGGTATCTGGGGTTGTGGTTTTACGAATTTACTTTTCTTCTTTCTGGGTTTAGTCATGTTTTTTTTAAATACTTTTCTCTTATTTCCATCCAAATATTTCCAATTATATTTTGACCATTATTGTCCGGCCCGTTTCCCCAGAAATCGTCGATTGGATTATTTTCGACAATGGCTCTGTCACCTGATCTACGAAAAACCTCCTGGATGTCATCGTTCTGTTCCGCCTTAGCACGCAGGATTACTTTCATGACATCGACTTTTTTATCGTGCCAGTCTTGAGGTATCTTATCTTTATTCTGTTTACCAATCTGATGAGCTGCTTCAGGGCTACGTGCCGTTAGAACAAGTCTTGAAATATTTAGGTCCTGACTGAACTTTTTCCATTGGTAGGCATGCTCAGCTGTTTGGAAATCATGTCCCCAAAGAGTAACAATGTGGGCTGAAAAATTATCAAACACGTGAAAGGCAGGGGTAAAGAAAAGTATTTGGTCGTCTGTTTCTTGATTCAGTCCTTCGCTTGAGTCAGGGTACATGGCTAGGTAGACTGAATATCTTCCTGATTCGGCTTCTCGGTTGGCGAACCTTTGGGTTGGAGCAATTTTTCTACATGCTCCTCATTATGTAGTGTATCATAATCTGGCAACTGCTCAGGACCGGATAAGCCAAGATAACGTAAAAAATCAAAAGTGACCTGATACTTAATGGTCATTGACTTGGCTTCATCAACTGACTCGATTAAGCCTTTGATTAACAAATTCCGCAAGATTAAGCTGCAGTTAACACCTCTGATAGTGTCCAGTTCGGCCTTGCTAACCGGCCCTCGGTAAGCCACGATGGTTAAAGTCTCCAAAGATGGCTTGGTGAGTTCTTCTTTTTGCTGGTCTTTAAAAAACTGGGCCACCAGCTTGGATAATTCTGGTTTAGTCACCAGCTGAACAGACTGAGCATGACGCACTAAATGAATGCCTCGCGACTGATCATGATAATCATTGGCCAGCTCATCGATGTTTTTGGAAACTGCCTCTTGGTCTGCCTCTGTCAGCTTAGCTAGTTTTTTTAAACTTATCGGATTTGTGCTGGTGAACAGTAGAGCTTCAATTTTTGATTTAATGGTCATGATTGGTATTGGCAGGATAACGAGTAATTACAATATCGGAAAATGAGTTTTCTTGGACCAGGATAATGGACCGCTGTTTAACTAATTCCAACATGGCCAAGAAGGTAACAATCATTTCAGTTTTGGTCTTGACCTTGGCAAGTAAAGCATGAAATTTCAGTGAAGGTTGTGAGCTAATTAAATCTCTGATTTCAGATATCTTTTGGCGAATATTAATGGATTTAACTACTATGCCTTCATTCAAATTCACAATCGGGGTAATGCTGGCAATTACCCCCTGAAATACATTTGATAAATCTCCTGCTGAAATGTTTTTGGGCGGCATAAAAACCGGTTCAAACAAAGTCGAAGCTTCCCGAGCA
>JAZDHT010000013.1:0-5705 GCA_043805615.1 Patescibacteria group bacterium
TTAGCATTAGCTGATTTAGAGCAAGGGCTACAAGAGGTTTTAGATGCCTGCAAAACAGAGCAATCCAGTAACTCAAATAGTAGTTATAATAGTTGCTATTACATAGAAAGGTCATTAAACGATATTAAAGATACCCCAGATATATTTATTGACCCGTTTACTTCTAAAGAATTAAGTTATTCGGTGACCGAGGATGGTTATCGGCTAATCTATACCCAGAACGTAGAAGTAACCAAGAGCAGTATGGGGCAATATCGAACAGCTTTAACTCTATATGCTGATGATAATGAAGGCCTTTATCCGGCCAATCAGGTGAGTGGTACCCCGGATGTTTTACCAACTACAGTATATGATGAATACTTAAGCAACTATTTAGCTACGCCATTACGCACAGCATCTCAAGATGAATTTATGTATTTAGCCAGCGGTGATCAAACAGATTATGTCATATATGTAAAATTGCCAAGTAACGGAGAATATTACTGGATTAATGAGGCCGGTCAAATTGGTGAAAGTGAAACAGTACCGACCCTTAATGAGGTAGCCACTCCAAACACTAACACTTCTACAAATACTAACAGTTCTACAGGCAGTTCTGCTGAAAAGAAAGCCAGAGATGCTAAGGTTAGGTCTGATCTAGGACAGTACCGCACAGTTTTAGTGCTTTATTCTGATGATAATTCGAGTGTTTATCCGACTAATACTGTTGATGGTACAGCTGATCCCTTGCCCACTGTTGGAGAACTTAGTAAATACCTTTCCCGTTTTCCTACCTCGCCTAATAGTATTGAGTATCAATATTTGACCAGCAGCACTGGTGATGACTATGTAATCTATGGCTGGCTTGAAAACACAGCAAAATATTATTCAATTAATACTGAGGGGTATATTTACGAAACAGATGCAGCACCAACCCTTGGCGATACGGACAGTGACGGTTTGAGTGATACTGATGAAGTGCTCTACGGTACAGAAGTTGATAATCCAGATACGGACGGTGATGGATATTTAGACGGCGAAGAAGTAGCCAATGGCTACAATCCCAATGGAGAGGGTCTTTTAAACTCGTAATTACTTGCGTAAAAAGCGCGTAATTTTATCTACAGCCTTTTTTGGTTTGGTAACATCGGTATTTATAGCCAAGTAAGGTGCTGAGAATTTATAATCAGATGGTGAGTTCATTTGATATTGTTCAAGTACATTAGTGAGAGTTTTCTTAGTGCTAATTTTATTAAACTGGCGTCGATTGGGATTTAATATGCGGTTAAACAGAGTTATATCTTGACACTTTAGCTCAACGAAATAGGTCCTCGCCTTATATTGTTTTGATAGTTTTATCAACTTATCAATAAAACTCTTGTCTGAACTGTAATTAAAAGCCCAAACGTAAGTCAATATTAAACCGGGTAATTTTTCCTGAAAAGCTGTTTGAATAATGTCTATTCGGATACGCTGGTTCAGCTTATTAAATGGTTTGGATTGAAATAAAAAAAATTGATCCAACAGGTCATTGGTCAGATGATTATGAAGTAAAGGAAAGCTAGTATTCTTTGATAAGAGTTTTCCAATAGTTAATTTACCCGAGGCTGGTGGGCCGAAAATAATTACGAGTTTCATGATTTAATTATATCACTGAATAGTCGAACGCCCACAGGATAGTGCTCCTGTGGGCGTTTTAGATTGTATTCATGCTTTCTTGGCCCTCCTCCTATGCAAATGAGTCAGGCCGAAGACAGCTAGCCAGAGCAGACCTGAACATAAGCCTGCGGTTATGAGAATTCCGGCCACTGGCACGCTGAGCATTGATCTTACTAAGTAGACTAGGGCCCAGACCATACCAATAATTAGAACCAACAATGTTGCCCCTCCCCAGAGAAAGAACATGCCTTTCATGAAGTCCATTTTCCCCCCGATTCTGTCAGTGATCACCAAAAAACGATGCCTTAGACTTACTAGAGACTGAGACAAATGTCAATATTTATTAGCCATCGAGCACTTGGGTCCGAAGGATTAAGTGCGAGATGGAAAGGGGCATATGCTGTAAGGGCGGAGAGGGGGCCGGGGGGAATCCGCCCGCCCGACTTCGTGCTTGATTTTTTTGAAAATCATTCCGCTAGGGACGGATCCGGTTTTATCCGGTTCTTCAATCAAGTCTGTATGTTTCGGGTGCCAACCTTGAAAAACAGATGTTCTTTAATATATTATTTTTTATCTTTTGCACTAAATTTTCTGTCCAATACCATTTCCCAAAGACCAAAATCCACGTCTTCGAGGTGTGCCGCCTTTGCTTGTTCATATAGTTGAATTGGGTCATAATTATCAATATTTACCCTGATATTATCAAGTATTTCTGAACCGAGATCCTCCAGGCTTCTTATATATGGGAGAGCCTCTAGCCAGTCCTCGGGAGTTCTAATCATATTTCCAATATTGCGTATCAAATCAGGGTCACTAGGGCCGATCTCATCAATCAAAAGAAGTCGGCATTTTTGATCAATGGTTTTCGCAGAAATTTTCATTTCTTCTCTTGCGCGTTTTCTTACTATTGACAACCTCCTTCCGTCATCACCGCCAATTGCTATCGGTGCGCGCCAATATATCCCTTTTACAAGTACTTCCCATTCATCAAAATTGTCTGCGCGTAATTCAAGCTGGCGCAATATTCGATAAGCATACGGGAAGCCTTCCGAATCGTATTTAAACGATCTTAGCAATTCCCGCCACTCATCAAAAGTTGCTTCAGGTTTTTTGGATAATTCACCAAAACGTGCAACACTTTCTTCTCTTATTTCTTGTTTTTCCTTATTTCTTTGATTTTGTTCTTCTCTTCTCCTAGCCTCCTTTTCGGGATCTGGTGGAGACGGTTTTTTTTCTCGTTGTTAATAAAAGCGATCCCGGTTCTGATTTTCCGACTTCATGAAAGAAATAACGCTCTTGTTCCATTCTATTGATAATTATTTGATTAAAATCTGAATTTTCGGACTGGAGCGGAAGACGGGATTTGAACCCGCGACCTTCTCCTTGGCAAGGAGACGCTCTACCAACTGAGCTACTTCCGCATGGAGGCCTGGAGAAGCCCCGGATCAAGTCCGGGGGAACCGCTGAATAGGGGTTTTGTCCCGCAATTCACTCGTTGGAGGCCACGGGCGGAGTCGAACCGCCGAATAGGAGTTTTGCAGACTCCTGCCTTAACCACTTGGCTACGTGGCCATTCGCCCCCAACGAGTGAGAACGGGATCCCGCATTTATATAGGTATTTGGAGCGGGACAGACCCCTGCCTGGACTTTACCCCGCCGTATGGCGGGGACTTGGCTACCAGGCCCAAAACCTTTGCCAAGAGGTAGTTTAGAGTACTAGATAACCAAAACATACCTCAATCTAAGCATTCATGAGTTTAGCAGGGGGTGAACTTAGAATCAAGATGTGTTTTTTAATCTGATAGTTTTTCCCAGGTACCCTCATCCTCGTCCATAACCACGCCCTGCTCCAGGCAGGAAGTGCAGGAAGGAAAAATGTTCCCCAGCTTCATTTCTATCCGCAGGCCGCAGGGGACGCAGACATAAGCCCCCTCGTCATTGGCTGTTTCGCCGACAGCATAGGTTTGGGGATTAATAGAAGCATTGTCTTGGCTCATTTGGTAAAAAATAAAAAGTTAGCTTTTTTCTGTTTGTTTGATAAATTTATTGGGCCGATAAAAAACCTTGTGAGTTCGCATTACTTGGTCAGTCCATGTACGACGGATTTTCCTTTCTCTTAGATCGAGTTTAGTTAGTCGGTTCGTTTCAGAGAGGTTTTTATAGCCAGTAATGTTAGCTTTAATTTCTGGTATATAAAACCAATGAAAGCCGGCAAGATAAGCACGCCTACAATAGTCTGAGTCTTCACTGCGGTAGCTTTTATCGAAAAAGTAGCCAAGCGTATTAAATATGTTTTTAGTTATTGAAAAAAAACAACCGGCTAAATTCCAGAACGGCCAAGGATCAAGATATGTTTGGCCTTTATATTTTCTTTTATACCCGTCCATATAGGTATAGCCACCCAAAATAGTGTTATTGTCCCAGTCTTTATGTGCTTTGAGTAGAATACTTACCCAATCCAGTGTTTTCAACTCCACGTCATTATCAATAACTGTGAAATAGTCTGATTTAGAATATTTCTTCATTATTGCGTTTATTGATTTGGGCTTACCTTGGTTTTTATTATTACGAAAGACTTTAACCTGGGGATGGCCTAAGTATTTTCTAATTACCACTTGGGTTGATTCGTTACTTGCGTCATCAACTACTACAATAAGGTCGCGATTTGGCTTTGTGGTTTTGACTAAGGAAGCTAAGCATTTATTAGTTAAAACTGGCTTGTTGTAAACCGGCACGATAATACAGTGTTTAACCTCTGTCATATAACTTGTTTAGTATACGTGGTATTTTTTTAAAGTCTTGTTTAAGTGTATCAGCTAGGGCATTATGGTAAAGAGCTGCGGCTGGGTGGTACAGGGGCAAATAAACTTGGCCGTGTCTTTTGTATGGTTTGCCGTGCACGCTGGATATTTTAAAGTCCTCCGGTAAAAAGTGTGCCATAGCATGGCGGCCTAAGGTGCAGATCAGTTTGGGTTTTAAAATCTGCAATTGGAATATTAAGTAATGAGTTGTGCAGGTATTTACCTCATCCGGTTCAGGGTCGCGGTTATTAGGCGGTCGACACTTAACCACATTGGTAATATAGACATCTTCTCGCTTCATCCCAATAGTACCAAGCAACTCTTCCAAAAACTTACCAGCTGATCCTACAAACGGCCGGCCAGTTTGGTCTTCAGTTTGACCCGGCCCCTCACCAACAAAAACTATGTCCGGATTTGGGTTGCCCTCACCAGGAACGGCTTGCGCGCGCGATTCATGCAGTGGGCAGAGTTGGCATTTTTTAACTAAAGCATCGATTTCTTCTAAGGATTTACTCATTTATAGTAAAATTGTATAATAAAACGGCTATATATTGAGTTTAACACTAATCAATAAAAAAATGACAACCAAAGGATTTGCCTGGCTTCCCCTGCTAATTATCATTGCCACTGTGGCTGTAGCAGGCAGTGTTGGTTATGTGATTGTTTCTGAGTCGATCAATGATAATTCTAACCAAACACAAAATACTAATTTAGTTATTAATAACTCCAATCAAGCCCCTAACACAAACGTAGATACTTTAAGCGAGTGCTCGTCTGATAATGATTGTCCCTCGGGCATGGCGTGTGATTGCACGAGAATTGTCTATGACTGCGAATATTGCGAGGGAGGTAAGTGTATTTTTGAGTGCGTAAATTCAAATACTAATGTAACTGGTAGTACTAATTCTGGGGTCATTGATACTTCTGACTGGCAGACATATACAAATGATGAATATGGATTTAATTTTCAACATCCTTCAAACATCACTGTTTACGAAGGCGCAAAACAATACGGAGAAGCCACATTTTTAAGTCTGACATTTATACAAGACAATCAAACTTTAAAGTACTGGTTTGATGTTGCGCCAGCATCAGGTTATACAGATCCACTTATCGCATTAACTGAAGTACAGAGCTTTGACGATCTTACTAATATTCTCACTAAGAAGGATGACATACAGGTGGGTAATGAGACCGCGGACCACTACTGCGGAGTACCAGGTCTAATTTCATATTGTTCTGCTATGTTGCTTAATCAGCAGAATC
>JAZDHT010000014.1:0-23093 GCA_043805615.1 Patescibacteria group bacterium
ACACCAGCGATAACGGAAAGCTATATTTTACTTTATCCAGAGCAAAGGTGACTGGTCGGAGCTTTTACGCCACTTTTCTGGAAAAGTGGCAAAACAGTTTAGGGTCGTTTTACAAAACGACCCCCCGTCGCATGGGCTATGGCGGGCGGTCGCCAGATCCTTCGACGGAGTTTACCCTGAGCGTAGCCTCGCCCAGGGCGGGCGTAGCCGAATGGGCTCAGAATGACAGAAGGGTATGGATGGATCCCCGGGTCAAGCCCGAGGATGACAACATTATTTAGAACTGCATTACTTCTTCCAAAAAATTCCGAGATTTTAACTGTTGTTCCAATGAATATTCCATCAAAGAATTAGTCAGACGAGAAATTTTGGCAATATCATCAATGTATGATTCTTGCATTTGCAAAGATTTACATGGATTAGTGGCGATGTATCGTAATAAATCAGCCTCGGTTGCATTTAAGACAACTACATGGTTTTCATTGGTTAAATGTTCCCGATCAAGCATCCCCCCTAGTGCCCAACTAAAACCAAACTTGTTTTGATAATCAATGGGTTTATTACAAATAATACATTTATCCAATTCAGGACGTAATCCTAACACACCCAGTAAATTTAATTCAAAAAAACTTTTAATAAAATCAATTGGCAACTTGTGTTGATTAATTTCCTTGAATACAGAATGAGTTAAGTTAAAAATTTCGTTGGCATCTTGGGTTTCTTCCACCAACTTATCAATTAATTCAGCTATGTAGTAAGCCAAACCAAGCCGATGTAAGCTCAGACCTATCTGCCGGAAACTCTCAATTGTTGAGGCCCCAGTTACAAGATCAAGATTCCTACCTTCAGCTAAAATATATTCGTTATATCTAAATAATTCCAAAAATCCCCCCAATTTAGACTTAGGCTTCCTCATGCCTTTAGCAATGACTCTAATTTTCCCTCGGTCAGCTGTTAAAATAGTTAGAATTTTATCAGCCTCCCCTAAATTAATTCTTTTGATGATTATGCCTTTTGTTTTGATAGTTGCCATAACACTATTTTATCAGAAAAAACCAACTCAATTGCTAAACCGCCTTATATCTGTTAATTTACTAGATGTAGGCAGATAAATTGCCTTGTAATAAATTGAATTAAGGTCTCTGACCCGGAGGTCCTCCAGCCGCTGAAAGCGGCTCCGGACCGGAGGGGCGCATCCATCCTTCGCTTCATCTCATCGGGAATAGATCATTAGTCTCTCCCGATATAGATAGCGCTTCGGAGGACAGGTAGCTAGTTGGTTACCTGCCTGCCGGTTTACCTGCCGTTAGGCATGGTAGGCAGGGAACACAGTCCTGACCCCTGCCCGCCGTACAAACTGAAAATTTGGGTGAGTAGTTCAGTGGTAGAACGCTGTCCTGATAAGACAGAAGTCGGAGGTTCAATCCCTCCCTCACCCACCACCAAATTTTCAGACATCGCACATTAATCAAAATAAAACAAATGAGATTTCTATTTTTTGTAGTTGGAGTATTTGGTGGGATTCTATATGTTATCTACCACCGCAAGATTACTGAAATGATTAATATCCCTATTGGTTGGGCCGAAACATACTTAGGCCCAGCCGGTACCTATACTGCTCACTTACTCTTTGGTTTACTACTTATTGTTTTGGGATTTTTACTGGGATTTGGAGTCATTGATTTAGGATTCTAAAAAAGGTCCGCCCCGTTAGAAGTTAACATTCTAATGAGGCGTGAGATAATTTAATATAGACAAGCTAATTTGTCTTATTAATATTCAGGTTATAATACTTCTAACGGGGGCCCGTAGTTCATCTGGTAGAACATCGCATTTGCAATGCGGAGGTAGGCGGTTCGAGTCCGCCCGGGTCCACCAAAAAATATAAAAAGTTTTTTAAAAGATACCGATAACTCTAGAGTTATCGGCAATCGGTGGTTGATAATCAAGCTTATATTGTAAATCAAACACTGTGAACCCAAACCAATCCATCCCTCCACTCACCATGGCTGTATTTGTGTAGGTATAGGCCACAAAACGATTATCTTTTGACCAACCTACTACATCAGCGCCGAAATTAGATACTACAACTGGTTGATAAATATCTCCAATCCGAGAAATCATCAGTGTACTTCCAAATTCAGACTGGCTAGCAGGCTCCGTAAGAATTTTTGGCGTATATGTTCTAGTTTTCATACTATAAGCAAACAAACTACCATCTGGAGACATCCTGTGGAATTGATAACCAAGATAGCTATTTTTGGTTTTGTTAATTAGCTGAGTCAATCCCCGACTTAGATCTATAAATCTTAATTCTCGAGGATATTTATAAAGCTGAGGGGTGCTAAAATTATTCTGGACCAACTCTTGAGCCATAGCAAAACCATTAGTCAAATCCATAGATAATGGCCCTAAAGTGTTATCATTTAACCACAACATCATCTCTGGCACGCCATTGCCATCAACAAAAATCTGATATCGATTAATCTTAAGATTATTAAACCAACCAGTAGTATAGGCATCTACAAACACTCGATCAGAATCTGGAGACCAACCCACTATTCTATATCCTGCAGTGGCATTGATCCAGTATTCCCTCATCTGGTTAGTAGTACAGTCATATACAGCCAACTTATTAGAAGACATACTATCACTGGCCGCTATGTATCTCTCGTCTGGTGAATATAGCATATTCGCCCATCTGCCAGCCCGAAAAGACTCGTTATCAAAATTGATCATATTGCCATCGATATCTAATATTTGCCAATCAGTATATCCTCCTGCAACATAACTGCTTAAATCTACTTTGATTTTCCCATGATAGGGGTCAACCATAGTTGCCCAAATGCCATCAGGGTATTCAATAGTTTTATAAATCTGTTTACTTTGGCCTGTTACTAGATCATAAGTCATCAACCGCGATTCTATCGGATACCCCTGTTGATTAGAACCCTGGTAAATGTTGCTATGATAAATTATTTTAGGACTATACCCGGCAATAGCAGTTGTGTTAATATCATAAATACTTTGGTCTGACACTTTAAACACCCACCGGATAAATTGATCATCAGAATTTCTGCCATTAACATAAGTCCGCATACCCCACTCATCAAATTCTCTCAACAGACCTAAATCTAAAGTGTAAACACCATAGGGTGCATATTGCGATATCTTAATCTGCCAACTGATCGTCATGTAGTTATTTTTGTAAACAGCTGGACCATCATAATAGGCTAACCTATTCCCATTAATAACAAAGCTAGATGGATCTACCCAATAAGGGCTTTCATCATTTACTACCCCAACACCAATAGCATGGGCACTGGGATAATCTATGCCTTCATCCAGGAGGTCCTTTTTGGGGTACCAAACTAAAGCTTTAGAGTTTCTAGATAGATTTTTGACCGTTACAAACATACTGATAGTATCCCCTGGCCGAGCATAGTGTACTGCATAGGATGTAGGCCCTAGATCAGATTGAGGTAAACCGCTTTGTTCGATAACATTGTAAGCTAACGACCGAGGGAACTGTTCAAACGCAGAACTACCAGCTACCCCATGCTGAACATAATAAATCAACCCACCCAATAAAATGAGAGCCGCCAGAAACAAACCCAATTCTTTAATAGCTAATTGGCTCCGTTTACCCACAGATTTTTTAGACTTAACCTTTTCCATATTAATACTTTTATTTTACTGCAAAATATCAGGAGTATCTATCATCACCTCTTTGACTGACGCATTATTTAATAAAGCATCTGCCACTTTTGTTTCTATTTTTTCTCTAATTAATCTTTCTAAAGGCCGAGCTCCGAATACAGGTTCATAACCTCTATCAGCCAAGGCATTGACAGCCGCATCGGTAACTTGCAAATTAATCCCTTTGTTAGTACTTAATAATTTCTGCAAAGCAGTGATTTTTAATTTAGCAATCTGTTTAATCTCATCCTTTTGTAACGGCTTGAACACGATCACGCCATCAAATCGGTTGATAAACTCGGGCTTAAATTCAGTTTGAGTTAATTTGCTCACTAATTCCCTTTGCATATTATTGTATGGCATATCTTTCCTGACAGCGTCTTCAATAAATCTCGCTTCGGCATTAGAAGTGGCAATGATAATGGTATGGGTAAAATCAATAGTATTGCCTAGATTATCTGTCATTTTACCTTCGTCTAATACGCGTAAAAATACATTCAAAACTTCGTCATGAGCTTTTTCAATTTCATCTAGTAATACCACCGTAAACGGAGTTTGTTTAACGGCTTCTGTGAAAGACCCGCCAGCCAAAGCAATATCACCAGCTACCATGGGCGCCCCCAATAAATTATGCACAGATTCGCGAGTTTGATACTCACCCATATCCAATCTAACAATTTTACTTTCATCACCAAAGTAAGCCCAAGCGAGACTCTTGGCTAATTCAGTTTTACCCACACCAGTTGGTCCCAAGAACAAGAAAGTACCAATAGGACGCTTACCGCTAGCTGATACCCCTAGCCGGGCCCGTTTTAATGCTTCCACGACAGCAACCACAGCTTCATTTTGCCCAATTAACCGGCTATGAATTTTATCAGCCAAACCTGTGAGTTTAGTCTTCTCTTCTGCATTAATTTCTCCTAGTGGCACATTGGTTTTAGAACTCATAATTGTTCTGATTTCATTGCTAGTCAAAATCGGTATACGCCGGCGTGAAGCATAGGCTGATGCTTCATCTAGAATATCTTCAGCTTTATCTGGCAACTTACCTGTATGAATATATTGCTGGCTTAAACTTACCGCACTCTTAATGGCCTCAACTGTAATGGCCACTCCGTGGCGAGCTTCGATAGCATAACTCAAATCTTCTAAAACCAAGATGGCCTCAGCTGTATCTAATTCATTAACATTCACTCTTGAAAACCACATAGATAGATTGGAATTATTTTCAATATATTTCTTGTAATTAACTGGATCGGATGTGCCGATCAATTGTAATTGATTATTTTTAAGGGCATCCAATAAAATATTTGATAAATCAAACCCCTCGCTGGTTTTGGTTTTGCTTAACTGATCTAAATTACCAACAAACAAAATAGTGTTTCCGGAAGTAGCCGCTTCGCGCATAGCCCGAGAAAACACTTGTGAGAAATTACCCCCACTAGCTCCCAACATTGCCCCCACATCCAAAGAAATTAATTTGTAGTCAGCCAGACTGGGAATATCACCCTGCAAAATACGTAAAGCTACTTCTCCCACAATCGAAGTTTTTCCTACACCGGGTTCCCCCACTAAAATTACGCTGTTTTGCTGGCTCTTAGACAAAATCTGCACAGTCTCCTCAACTTCTTTTTGTCTAACTTTAGCAGATGTTAAATATCCCAACTTAGCTAATTCGGTTAAATTTCTACTGAAACGATCGAGCGTAGGAGTAGCTTTGGCTGTCCAAGTACGATTTAAATTTTTTTGTGGAGTCAGCAAATCGTGGAGTAAACCAGACCTTAACTGAGGTTGGTGGTAACCTAATGACTTCTCCACCCAATCAACCACTGCCAAAGCCTCATCAACAGAAATTTTATCTTGAGATAACATTTTTTGCCAGCTAGTAGAAGCCATAATAACACCGCGCAAAATATCACCCCAACTTACTCGACGATTAGCCTGGCTGGCTAGCTCCCAGGCTTTAATCAAGGCACTTTTAGCGTCTTCATTAGCCATATCAGCCAATACAACGCCAACTTGGCTTGATGACCAGCCCAGCCTCACTAAAACCCACTGCGTATAATTAAACCGCAACCCTGCCCGCAAAAGATTTTGCATAGTCAAAATATCACTATCATCACGCAATAATAGAGCACGCCAGAATATTTTGCGAGTTGACCAATCTAAGTAAGTTAAAAATGACTCATTTTTTACAGAACCGGGCAAAGCACCCGCTAGTTGTTTCTTCCAATAGCTTAAGATTATAGCCACTCCAACTGACCATTTCCACAATAAAGCACCACTTAAGGCTACCAATACATCGCCACTAGCCAAAAAACTCCATGTTAATTCAACTACACTCACTACTATTAAACCGACCATCCCGATGACACAAACTAAAAAGCTAATTTGGATTAATCTTACCCAACTATTCAATGGCCAACGATGTATTTGATTATTATTAATATCAGCCATATTGTTTAAATATTGCTTCTTAAACCAAATATAATTAACGGCAGTAACCACCAGCCTATAATAACGCTCAAACCAACCCCAATAATCAATATATATATGAATAATGTCATCACTATCCGCAACCCTCTAAGTAAAAAACCAACTGTACGCCCGCTCCATGTATAATCACCAAACATTGGTTCAACTGCTAACCATAACCGAAAATTAGCTACCAATTGTAACCCCTCATCAAAATCTACTAAGGCATTCTTTGCCCCTATTAAAAAAGTTGTAGGTATATCAATTGCCCACCAACCCAAGAATTTGAGTATCTGCTTTAGTGGCACCAATATAATAGAAGTCATCTTCTTTATTTTTATATTTATATTATTATTTTATTATATCATAAATCATTAAAAAGGTCAAGAATTATCTATTTTTCTCTTTTTATGTCCCACGCAACAACATAAAACAAACCTAAAGATCAGGTTTGTTCTGTTTAACAGCTAAAGAGTAATCAGTGAAATGGATCAGAGAAGTACCTGTAAAACAGGTACCGGTCGTGCTTATCTATTAAGCTAGAACGTTAGTAGTTGAATGCCAGAAACAAGGGTTGGCCTTGCATCCAGCAATCAACTACTAACTTTCGAATAGCTCCCTAGAAAGGAGGTGTTCCATCCGCACGTTCCCGTACGGATACCTTGTTACGACTTCACCCCAATCACCAGTTTCACCTTAGTCCTTCATAAAGAAGGGTTTCGGGTGCCCCTGACTTTCGTGGTGTGACGGGCGGTGTGTACAAGACCCGAGAACGTATTCACCGTAGCATGGCTGATCTACGGTTACTAGCGATTCCGGCTTCATGCAGGCGAGTTGCAGCCTGCAATCCGAACTGAGGATAGTTTTTAGGGATTAGCTCCACCTCGCGGTATTGCAACCCTTTGTTCCTATCCATTGTAGCATGTGTGTCGCCCAAGACATAAAGGCCACGCTGATTTGACGTCATCCCCGCCTTCCTCCCTGTTAACCAGGGCAGTCTGTGGTGAAAAATTTAACACCACATGGGGGTTGCGCTCGTTACTGGACTTAACCATACATCTCACGACACGAGCTGACGACAACCGTGCAGCGCCTGTCATCACTGTCTAAAAGAGGGTTCGTATTTCTACAAACTTTCAGTGAGATACAAGTCTTGGTGAGGTGCTTCGCTTATCATCGAATTAAACCACGTGCTCCACCGCTTGTGCGGGTCCCCGTCAATTCCTTTGAGTTTTAAGCTTGCGCTCGTACTCCCCAGGCGGGATACTTAATGCGTTAGCTGCGGCACAGAGGGGACCGAAGCCACCTATGCCTAGTATCCATCGTTTAGGGCGTGGACTACCGGGGTATCTAATCCCGTTCGCTACCCACGCTTTCGTTCCTCAGCGTCAGAGATGGCCCAGCAGACTGCCTACGCCTTTGGTGTTCTTCTCGATATCTACGGATATAACTCCTACACCGAGAATTCCATCTGCCTCTACCACTCTCTAGGTAAGCAGTTTCCACCGCATTCCCCCAGTTGAGCTGGGGTCTTTAACAGTGGACTTGCTAACCAGCCTACGAACTCTTTACGCCCAGTAAATCCGGATAACGCTTGGACCCTACGTATTACCGCGGCTGCTGGCACGTAGTTAGCAGGTCCTTATTCTTAAAGTACCGTCATAATCTTCCTTTAAAAAAGCAGTTTACAACCCGAAGGCTTTCTTCCTGCACGCGGCATTGCTCCATCAGGCTTTCGCCCATTGTGGAAAATTCCTCACTGCTGCCTCCCGTAGGAGTCTGGGCCGTGTCTCAGTCCCAGTCTGACTGGTCATCCTCTCAGACCAGTTACCGATCATAGCCTTGGTAGGCCTTTACCCCACCAACAAGCTAATCGGACGCAGGTTCCTCTTCGGGCGATAAATCTTTCATCCCGTCAATTTGAGGTTCGTATAGATTATCTACCAAGTTATTTTTGCATTTAACATAAATAAATTGATGGATTTACTACACCAGCCCTAAATTGGCGGGACATATCGGGAATTATTTCCGCTTTCGCGGAGTTATACCCGACCCAAGGGTAGATACCCACGTGTTACTCAGCCGTCTGCCATGTTATCTCTCACTCTATCGCCCAATAATTACTTATTGTGTAACAAAGTGAGAGACACATTCGACTTGCATGTGTTAGGCATGCCGCCAGCGTTAATCCTGAGCCAGGATCAAACTCTCATAAAAATTTATTGATCTTGAAATTAAGGATCACACTCACTGATTACTCTCTAACTGTCAAAGAAAATGAGACTAAAGCAATAAAGAAAATCCCCGCCGGTAGGCCATGGGATCTTCCAAAAGGTCACCCTAATTGGAAATCGTGCCTTAGTTCTCCTTTTTAACGTTATATATCAGAATTTATTATAAGGGGTTAAATCAGGATAGTCAAGTTTTCTCTGTTAACCGATAATTATTCGGCTAGTAGACCTAATTTATTTATATGGACCTATCCTTCGACATAACCGAAGCTACTCTACTTTTGCGTTCTTTATGTGTTATCGCAAACCCTAGATATTTACCAAACATTAACCTAATTTCTGCATCCAAGGCTGGAATCGAACCAAAAAATATTCCAGCAATAGGCACTAAGATCCATTGTAGAACCATTTCAATATTTTTGGCGGAAGAGTATTTTTTAGGCCGTGGAGGTAATAAAGAAAAAGAAATATAAGTTGAGATGATCACCCCAACCCAAGTGATACTTAACATATCACGTGCTAGCACTGGCAAATTAAATGCTAACACTGTTGTACGAAAATCTGAGTTCAATATTACAGGCATCCAACCACCTAGAGCAATTAATAGCGAGGAAGTGGCCCAGGCCACATGCCCTTCCAATACTCGAAAGGGATGAATGATGCGCTGGTAAAAAGTTAATTGGCCTTTTGTTGAAAAAAATTTCTCTACCAAATATGGAAAGTGTTCAATCCCCCATGCCCACCGTCGTTTTTGAATATATTGAGCCTTTAATGTGTCCCACCAACTTTTACCTAACACTGCATCCATTGATACTGGTGTAAAAATCGGTATAGCACGATGGTTACCATTGTACTGAAAATAAGCGCGATAAAATTGTTTAGAATCATCAGAAACTACAGCCCGGTCATAAAAATCAATATCAACTAATGTTTTTAAACTCATCGCTTGCGAAGAGAAATTAATTAACCGATACGGTCGGGTGGATTCAATCATCTGCCAATACGATGATCCCAATGCTACTAATCTATTTATAGCGGGTACATCCCAAAGATTATTATTAAACAAAGGAATAGGTTGATAGCTTTTGAATATCCGATCAGCATTCATAATATATTGATAAGTGACACAACCAAGATATTCCCGATGTGGTAGCGTATCAGCATCAAAGTAATGCACTACAACATCATCAAAACCAATACTCTTTTCTTCAATATATTTTTGCAATATTTTACCTGCCCAATAACCATTAGCTCCTTTCTTTTTACCATCTGGTTCATCGGGGTGGACTGTAACAATAAATTCCCAGAAACTATTGCGATATTCTTGCTGTACTTTTAGTGCATCCTCCCTAACCTGATCCCCTCCCCGCGCTTCTACTGTTAACAAGATCATTACTTTATCCTTGGGATAATTACTAGCTAAACAAGCCCGTACCGACGCCTCTATCACTTCATAACTTTCTTTATATATGGGGTATAGGAAAACATGATGGATATCTCGCCAACTCTTTTGTTCGGACGGCAATTTCTTGATTACTTCAACTTGTTCCCATTCCTCCTGCAATTTCCATCGTTGCATGCCCCGATCAAGATGGAATTGATGAAACAATTCTTCACTCCAAGAAGTTAGATCATCAGATTTTTTGCAACGCTCTAACCAATTTATAGACGTATTACGTTTGAG
This sequence comes from Patescibacteria group bacterium, assembly GCA_043805615.1. GTDB lineage: Bacteria > Patescibacteriota > Kazan-3B-28 > Kazan-3B-28 > UBA10110 > UBA10110. Next base: position 10,090 of record JAZDHT010000014.1, read on the forward strand.
ATGAACATACCCAGCAATCAAATGGCCCCCCATAACCAGCGCTTTAACCAACCAGTATGCATCAAACAAAATAATAAAATAGGCCACACCAGCTGGCCAAACAAAAGAAAAGACTACGGGTAAAGCTAAAATAGTGCAAGAGATAGCACCTGGTAATATTTCCCAAAATCTTCGAGCTGAATGAGTCATTAGAAACCTAGAGTCATCAATGATATGGCGATACCAAAAGCAATAATCTGAATAAATATGGTCGCCCCCAATAATAACCACGCACTCAAAATATCTCTAGAATAAATTTTACTAATTAACCAGGTGTTACACCCTAAAATCATTAAATTTAATAACGGCCATAAATAATCCCTTAACCAAGCGAAAGCGCCTAAATCAACCCCGAGCGGTATAGTTAAAGTAATTGGATAAGGTGCAACAAAAAATATCCAGATTATCCAAAACAAGACATGCAAAAACCATGTTAAATAAACTAACAGATCTAAAGTGTGTTCACGGCGTTTTAATCTCCCCCATTGATAGAACAACAAGCTACCGCCACCCCATTCTAAAAGTCGTATTGGCTTCATTATGTACTGTTATTAATATTGGTGACCAGATTTATTCGCGGGAAAACCACCCCGTCATTAGCATTAACCCAATTGGCAAAATTAACCACCATGAGTAATAAACCACCAAAGGCGCTGCTATTATAGATTTTTCAACTACTTGATTACGAGTCTCTTCTGGTAAAAAATCTAAAATAGATGCGGCGATCAAAGCTGCGCTGAATATACTATATAGCAACGGCATAACCATACCAAGAATTCCGCCATTGTTACCAATCTGTGGGATCATACCACAGCGCAAAGCAACTATCAACAATACAACGGCAAATAATATTACTTTGACTATAAAAACCGAAAGGTTGCCTTTTATCCAGCTGTCATCAAGCACAGCTGACTGCTCGGAGACTATACTAAAGACTCGCGCGCCCCACTGGTTAGCAATGACCAACCCAACATAGGCCCCCAAAATCGTTACCATTATTTTGTCTTTTCCCATCAAGAAACCATAAACCACACTAGCAGCGAAAAAGACTAACAGAACCAAATCCCATGTGGGCACCATATTGATAAATTTTTATGCGTAAACTGACTTTACCATAACAAAAAAAGTCATGGAAGTAAATGCAAAATATTCATTTTATAGCAACTATTTAAACGGCTCAACGATGATTTTCGTTGAGCCGTTCATTTTTGTGGCTTTGGGAGTCTGCCCATTGGAGCTGGATCGTACTGAAATGAGGGGAATCTTTTAAGGCGAAGCTGTTGTTTGACTCTGCTGTACAGCAGAGGAGTTCAGTGAAAACACTTAAAGATTTTCCCATTGAAGAGACCCCGAATCCATCCGTCGCCTTTCAGGCTATGGAGGACTGACGCTGAACAGGACTTTTGGCTACTTTTCTACCTGCCTGCCGGTAGGCAGGGAAAAGTAGCATAAGAAATATTTTTGTTTATGTCTGGATCCCTCTCCGAGCTGGTAGCTCTCCAGAGCCGGAAGCCGCCTGCGCGGGGATGACAAGGAGAACAGTTCTCACTATGCTTGAACAGCAAAAATTAAAGTTCGTCTTTCAATTCTTCTAACAACCGTCTCTGTTTTAAAGTCAGCTTTTGTGGAATATTAATATCTGCTCTGACCAATAAATCCCCTGACCCAGTTTTATCCCAATGTTTGACACCTTTATTTTTTAGACGAAATACTTCTCCACTTTTAGTCCCGGCAGGAATTTTTAAAATTAAGCTACCTTCTAAAGATTTTATTTTTACTTCTCCACCCAATACAGCTACCGGATAACTAATTTCTTCTACGCGGAATAGATCATCGCCGTCTCTTTCAAAATCTTTGCTAGACAATATATGAATATTCACATACAAATCACCAGCCTTGCCCCCACGCCAACCAGCTTCACCTAAACCCGTCAGTTTTATTGTTTGACCATTATTAATTCCGGCAGGAACTTCTATGTTCACCATCTCTGTTTTGGTTTTTCTGCCTTCGCCATGACAACTCCGACAAATTTTTGCTGGTTTTTGGCCAGACCCCCTACATTCTGTACAAATAGCTTTCTGCACAAATGTGCCCAAAATAGTCCGCTGAGTTTTTGACATCTCTCCACTGCCACCGCAAACATCGCATTTAATAGTGTTGCTATCCATACTGCCAGATCCGTTGCAGTTTTCGCAAGTCATTGGACGATTAACGCTAATTTTTTTCGTCGCCCCAAAAACAGCTTCTTCAAAAGTTATTTGAATATTCGTTTCTATATCAACACCCCACTTTAAACTTTCCGGGTCTCTACGACTACTGCGCCGACCGCCAGTAGCACCATTGAAGAAAGTATCAAAAATATCACCAAACCCACCTAAATCATTTATATCAAATCCTTGGGTAAAATCAGCATTCGACCAACCAGAAAAACCACCACCAGTTGGACCAGCAGAACCGAATTGATCGTACTGTTGCCGTTTAGCAGGATCGGATAAAACTTGATAGGCTTGATTGATTTTTTTAAACTTTTCTTCTGCTGTTTTATCGCCTTTATTTTTATCGGGATGGTACTGCAAAGCCAGCTTGCGATAAGCCTTTTTTATTTCATCCGGAGTAGCCTCCCGATTTAATTCTAAAATTTTATAATAATCTTCTTGAGCCATAAAAATATCGAACATTATGTCGATACCTAGTTAACAATTACTAGTTGGTTATTATTGGACCACTACCCCTTCACCAGAATTAGCATTAACTTGCACTTTCAATAAAGCGGCCGTACCATCGGTAGCTTTATAAGTTACCGACCAACTAAGTTGCTGATTACCGGAAGCTGGATAAGCTAGAATAGTAGAAACTTCAAATGTTTTATGTGCACTTCTAAATTTAGCCCCGCCCAATTCTTCTGATTTTGATAATGCATCTATATAGCTTTTCTTCCATTGTTCCAAGGGGATAGCTAAAACATCAAATTCAAAATCAAAATCGGTTTTGGGCATAATAATCCGCTTATACGATTTAGTCCCTACAGGTCTTGGCATATTCACAAGATAGAAATTAGATACATCCGAAGGGGAAGTATAAATAAACCAGTTAGTGTCTAAACCGCTGTCCGATAAAGTATTAATAAATTTTGAAGATACAATAGTCAGAACCAGATCTTTCTTCTGCTCCCCGCAAAGTACTAAAGAGCTGATCGCCTCATTAGCATCTTTAAACTCCTGTTTTAATTCAATTAAAACTGCCAACGGATCAGTAGGCAATCCGCTAGGTGGAATCGTGTTGGTTGGCGGAATAATAGTATTACTAATTTCGTTACTAACACTATTATTAATAGTGTTGTCAACGACAGTATTATTAGTATTATCAAGCGTCCTCTGACAACCTGCTCCAACTAATACCATCATTAACACTAACGACAAACCAATCCATGCTATATTTTGTTTTTTCATCCCGTTAGAAATATGCTGCATTTCTCCCCCTGTTGGTCTAAAATCACTTAAATTATACTTTAGTTAAAATAAACTTTATCCAATCAACATTTCTAACGGGATTCATCCCTTCAAAAGTTTATCTTACTATTATAATATAGCACAGATTACTTACTTCTGGTCGTCGTTTTCGGTAAATTCACCTTCTTTGGGCTGATCTTTATCGGGTTCTTTTGTTTCAGCCGAACTTTCTGGTGATTTATACATACTCTCACCAATTTTTGACAAGGAACTAGATAATGCTTCGGTAGCTTTATTTAATTCTTCTGGTTTGTCTGCCTCAAGCAAATCTTTTACTGATTTAATTTTAGCCTCCACATCAGTTTTAATTTCCGCCGGGACTTTATCACCTCCATCACGCAACGCTTTCTCAGCGGTGTAGACTAATGTATCTGCGCGATTGTGTAAATCAACTTGTTCGCGCTTCTTTTTATCTTCATCGGCATGTTTTTCGGCTTCTTGTGCCATCTTTTCTACTTCATCTTTAGAAAGACCTGAGGAAGCGGTAATGGTAATTTTCTGCTCTTTGCCAGTAGCTTTATCTTTAGCTGAAACATTTAAGATACCATTAGCATCCAAATCAAACATTACTTCAACTTGGGGCACGCCACGGGGTGCTGGTGGAATACCATCCAACACAAATCTGCCTAAAGTTTTGTTATCGGCTGACATCTCGCGTTCGCCTTGCACAATATTAATTTCTACTGAAGTTTGATTATCTGACGCCGTAGAAAATATCTGAGTTTTGGAAGTTGGGATAGTAGTATTGCGCTCAATTAATTTAGTCGCAACTCCGCCTAAAGTTTCAATGCCCAAAGACAATGGCGTCACATCCAATAACAGCACATCTTTAACATCGCCTTGCAACACACCCGCTTGTACCGCCGCCCCCACCGCTACCGCTTCATCCGGGTCTACACTTTGATTAGGTTCTTTGCCAAAGAAATCTTTAATCATTTGCCGAACGGCTGGCATTCTGGTCATCCCCCCAACTAAAATCACTTCATTAATATCGCTCTTACTTAATCCAGCATCTTTCAAGGCCTTTTCAGTTGGTGGAATAGTGGCCTTAAACAAATCTTCTACTAATTGCTCTAACTTAGCCCGGGTTAATTTCATGATTAAATGCTTGGGGCCGGATTCATCTGCTGTGACAAAGGGAATATTAATTTCTGTTTCAGACGAAGATGACAATTCTTGCTTGGCTTTTTCGGCAGCTTCTTTTAATCTCTGCAAAGCTAACTTGTCTTGAGTTAAATCAACGCCTTGGTCTTTTTTAAATTCATCAACAATCCAATGGATAATACGTTGGTCAAATCATCCCCGCCTAAATGCGTGTCGCCATTAGTCGCCTTAACTTCAAAGACGGATTCGCCTTCGCTATCACCAATTTCTAGAACAGAAACATCGAAAGTCCCACCACCCAAATCGTAAACCACGATTTTTTCATTCTTTTTCTTATCTAAGCCATATGCTAATGTCGCCGCTGTAGGTTCGTTAATAATTCTTTTAACTTCTAACCCAGCAATTTGGCCGGCATCTTTGGTGGCTTGGCGTTGCGAATCGTCAAAATAAGCTGGCACGGTAATAACTGCCTCGGTAACTGGCTCGCCCAGATATTTTTCGGCATCGGCTTTAATCTTTTGCAAAATAAAAGCTGAAATTTCTTGCGGAGTATAATCCTTGCCACCCATTTCTATCGCTACCCCGCCATTCGCCTTCTTGATTTTGTAGGGCATGGTTTTAAGATCCTTCTGCACTTCCGGATCGTCAAATCTCCTCCCAATTAACCGCTTAACCGAAAAGATGGTGTTGTCCGGATTAGTTACCGCTTGCCGTTTAGCAATCTGCCCCACCAACCTTTCGTTATTTTTATTTATAGCTACAATCGAAGGTACTGTCCGACCACCTTCGGCGGAAGGGATTACTTCTACTTTACCGCCACGCATGACTGCCGCGGCACTGTTGGTTGTCCCCAAATCAATTCCAATTATTTTGTTCATACGATTCTCCTATTAATCAAGTTATTAATGTTACAGCCTTAACTATTTTTTCTAAGTGTTCCGTTAAACTTCCAGCACTCACTATATAAAAAGGTAAAGCCGTGACTTGATTACTAGAATTTGCATATTTATAAATTATGAACGCTCCGGTTATCTCACTTTTTTCGCCATCTTCTAGCACATTATATAAAGAAGCATCGACCGCAACTACAGGAACATAAATAGTTCCATAAAAATCGGCTTCCTGACCATCACGAATGCGTTGAGTCAAAATAGCATTACGTAATTTCTGGATCCTTTCATAAATTGGAGCATTACCCAGATCTCGCTTTTCTCCATGAGTATCCACATTGTATACCTCATAGGATACAAATCTAGGTTGATTTTTCACATACCCTTTTAAATTATTGTTTAAATCAAACTCTCCCCAAATAGGTAAATTCCCCATTATTTTGTCCACGAATGCCGTAGAGGGTTGATTGTATAGAAAAACGACATTGGTTGGTTGTGGCCTATATACCTCTATTAAAAAACTCACCTTACAATTGCTCCGGAGCATATCATCTCCCACCCTAAACTCTGCACGTAAGTCCACTTCTTTGGAACACGAATATTCTCTGTCAAGATATACAACATGGTGTTCAAGTATAAGTTCTTCGTCTCTCTTACGCATTTTGGCTTTCAGTTCTTGGAGTTGATTCCACAGTTCTACTTCAAGAATATGCCCAGATTGAGCAATTTTTTTGGCAATATTAACTTCCTGATCTTTAGTAAGATTTGTCATTTCCCTACTCTTACTTTGGCGGGTTTGATAATTTGATCCTTATACTTAAGGCCTGACTCAAACTGCTCAATCACAGCATCATCTTTATACTTAGCATGATCTTCGTGCGAAATCGCCTCCATAGTATTGGGATCAAATTTATCACCCGGATTAACTATAATTTGTTCTAAACCTTCTTCTTTAAAAATACCGCTGAACTTTTTCAGGATATTTTCTATCCCCTCCACTACTCCCATCTGGCATTGCATGACATCGGCAGGAATTTTATCGGGATCCATTTTCTTAGACTTAACCGTATGAAGTACTCGCGACAAATCGTCTTGCACTTCCAGGAATCTGGCTAATAAGGCCATATTCATAAATTGAGTCATCTCACCCCGCATCTTATCTTGCTGTTTTTTATAATTATCTAAATCGGCTAAGGCGCGCTTGGCGATATTCTCCCAATCAGTTTCTTTATTCACCTCTGGCTCGGAGGATTTAATATCCTGGAGGGATTCTGTATTTTGGGGCTGGTTGCCTTCTGGTTTTAATGGTTTTTTCTTTGGCATAATGTTTTTCTCCTTTATTCCCCGTCATTCTGGGGAGCTTATAGAGCGACTCCAGAATCTTATAGATTAATTATTATACGATTCTGGACAAGCCAGAATGACGCAGAATAATATTTTTACAAATCGTTTAATATTTTTCTCATATATTCTACTAATGGCAAGTTTTTATTATAATCCATCCGCGTCGGACCAATGATGCTGATCACCCTTCTACCTTTAGGACCAAAATTAGACACCACGATGGTTGCTTTGCGCATCTGAGGATTTTCATCGCCAATCAAGACATTGACATCGTCAGATTTAGTGTTTTGTGCCATATCCTTAATAAACTGTTTCGGCCGTTCTAATGCTTCAACTAATTTCAAACCAAATTGCTCATCATTAAATTCTGGCAATCGCACCATATTACCTAAACCTGACAGATAAGTATTCTGCATATCGTCCATCAACAGACCAACATTACCAGACATTTCGGCTAACATCTGGGCAGCCGCCTGATAGCGCTCCTGCAAATTACGTAACTTTTCAAAATGTCTAGTTAGTACTTCCTGTTGACGCTTAGACAATTCCCGGCGTTCTTGGGCAATAACTTTGACATAAGTCTTATAACCTAGATCGGTAGGAATGCGACCGGCCGAAGTATGTGGTTGAGACAACAGCCCCAACTCAGTAAGCTCAATCATATCGTTGCGTACTGTCGCCGAGCTGATCTCATACGGCAGTTGTTCTGCTACCTGCATTGAACCAACCGGCTGGCCGGTGTGCACAAAGGTTTCTATGAGCACCTTCAAAATATCTTGTTTTCTAGTATTCCCATCCATACTTCCCTACAATAGCAAAATTAGCACTCGTGTCAAGCGAGTGCTAATTAATCCACTATTCAAATAATCTACATAGGCATTTGAAATCGTTTCTTTGGTATACAATCAAGCAAATGCATACCACTTGCAAAACAACCGCACCAGACCAAGCAACCACCGATAAACCACCCGAACAACCAAAATAACAACAACGTCACTACAAATACAATAATAGACCACCATTCTTGCCAAAGAGACGAAGCCCAAGCATACGTGAATGGCATCACAATGGGTATTGAACCAAGATAACTATATCGCCAATAGTATACCTTTACCCATGGTATGTGTGTCTGCTGTGCAATCATAACTATGGCAGCTATAACTACCGCGCATGCCAGGATTAAAGTAATCACTGGCACCATATAAGTGTTGGGCTGTTTACTAAGTCCTGTGATTAGATTCACTAGGAAAAAAAATCCCAGAACTATCAATGCAATCTTCTCAATTACTAATGCATCAAGCATATCTGTTGTAGCCTCCTTTAATGTACTCTGGTGTAACCGCAAGGTAGCCAGTTGCCAATAATATAAAAGAAAACCGGCTCTTGGTCAACTAAACTGTGTTTATAAACTCAAACGGCTCAACAACATGCTCGTTGAGCCGTTTGCCTTAAGATACTCTAAAAATCACCTTAGCTAAGTAGTTTTATCCATCCTTCGCTTCATCTCACCCATCCTTCGTTTTACGAACTACGGAGGGCTAACGTCGGGAATAGGAAAAAGTTATTCTCCCTGCCCGTCCGAAGCTTTAGCGAAGGAGGGTCCCGATATAGATATCGCTACGGAGGATTTCATTACTTTACTATTATCAACTTTTAGGAAAGCAATTTTAAGAAGGCTTCTTGGGGTATTTCCACTTTGCCGACCTTTTTCATGCGTTTTTTACCTTTCTTTTGTTTCTCTAAGAGCTTGTCTTTACGCGTCCTATCTCCCCCATACAGTTTAGCTAATACATCTTTACGCAAAGCTGATATATCCTCTCTGGCAATAATTTTACTGCCCAAAGCCGCTTGCAAAGTAACCTCAAAATTCTGACGAGGAATTAACTCTTTTAATTTGGCAACTAATCTTTTACCCATGTTCACCGCTTGCGATCGATGTACAATTACTGACAACACATCTACCAAATTACCACCGACCAAAATATCCAAGCGCACTAAATCAGCTTCGCGAAAACCTAAAAACTCATAACTCATTGAAGCATAGCCAGACGAAGTGCTTTTTAATGCATCATAAAAATCAATCACAACACTGCTTAACGGAATCTCATACACCAGCATTACTTTGTCATTATCAAAATGTTTAATATCTTTCTGACCTCCGCGCCGATCCTGCAACAATTGCATAATCCCACCCATAAACTTGCTGGGTGTAAAAACTTCTAATTTAATCCATGGCTCGGCAATGATTTTAAATTTATTTGTTTCGGGCAATTCAGTAGGATTATTAATAATTTGTTTGTCGCCATTGCCTAAGGTTAATTCATAATTAACACTGGGAGTGGTAGCGACTAAATTAATCCCAAATTCTCGCTCTAATCTTTCCTGCACAATATCTAAATGCAACAACCCTAAAAATCCACAGCGAAAACCAAAACCTAAAGCTGGGGAATTTTCTGGTTCGTAAACTAACGAAGCATCACTTAAACTTAACTTACTCAGAGCCTCACGCAATTTGGGATAATCAGCATTATTAGTTGTAAAAATACCGGCATAAACAAATGACATCGCCTTTTTGTACCCCGGTAATGATTTCACATCCGCTGTAGCATTGGTAATAGTGTCCCCCACCCCTACTTTACTAACCTCTCTTAAACCAGTAGCAATATACCCAATTTCTCCAGCATTTAATTGGTTAGTCTTTTTTAGCTGGGGAGTAAATATACCAACCTCTAAAACTTCCGAAGTAGCCTTAGCCACAATCAATTTAATAACTTCTTCTGCTTTAATCTGCCCATCCACAATGCGCACATAAGCAATCACTCCTTTGTATTTATCAAATACCGAATCAAAGACTAGCGCTCTTAGCGGACTGTCTTCTTGCCCAGTCGGGGCTGGCACTTCGGTAATAACTCGATCTAATAATATCTCAACATTTTTCCCTGTCTTGCCTGATACCCCAATTACTTCTGACGCATCAATCCCTAAAATACTAGCTATCTCCCGCTTAGTCTGTTCAACATTAGCCCCTGGCATATCAATTTTATTCACTGCCGGAATAATAGTTAAATTAAGCTCTTGGGCTAAGTAAAGATTAGCTAAAGTCTGTGCTTCCACACCTTGAGTAGCATCCACTAATAAAATTGCGCCTTCAACTGCCGCCAACGATCGCGAAACTTCATAACTAAAATCTACATGACCTGGTGTATCAATTAGATTCAATTCGTAGCCTTTGTATTGCATGCGTACTGGTTGAAGTTTGATGGTAATCCCCCGTTCCCGCTCTAAATCCATCGTATCCAAAAGTTGTTCCTTCATCTTGCGTTTCTCAATCGTACCAGTAATTTCCAAAAACCGATCCGCGAGTGTACTTTTTCCGTGATCGATGTGAGCAATAATACAGAAGTTTCTTATCTTATTCATCTTTAGAAAAAACCATAAATAATACTTGGGGGAATTTAGTAAAAAAAATTGGCTGATTATACTTTACTAGTTGATCTTTAGTCGGGGATGTTTCTTGTATATCCAATAAACGAAACCCTTGATTTAGTGGGGTTTGTACATAAAAAGATAAAGAACGATGAAATACTGTGGCGAAATTATGTATATGTTTAATACGTATTCTTTTAAAGAATGGATTGGTATATGCGTTAATCCTGATAAAAGGATCTCTGCGGGATATTTTCCCAAAAATAGTCTTGGCTAATTGAGCTCCTGGCCGCCTAAAGACCGGATGTGGAATTGTTACAATAAATATTCCATTCAACTTTAATGCTAACCATGCATTCTGACAAACAGCCTCAACATCATCCACTCCATTTAACACCATATTAGCTATCACTACTTCAAATTGATCTTTATACCCTAGTGGCTCAGTTATATCTTTTTGCTTAAATTCCCCGGGAGATTTTTTAACCATAGCTAAATTGAGCAATTTTTGGCTATTATCTATCCCCGTATAAGAAAATCCTGCTGGTTTTAGTAAGCGAGCTAGATAACCTTCGCCACAACCCAGGTCTAATACCTTGCTCCCATATGCTATTGGTTTTAAAACCCCTAGAATAGATGGATTAATAACCAGTTGTCGCCAAGCATCTCCATGCTCACCTATAGATTGGCTATAATCATCTGATATTCTGTCCCATTCGTTCTCCATAGAACTATCGTACCAGAAAAGAAAAAGCGACTCTGTTTAGAATCGCTCGTATAATTAATCATCTGCTTCCTCCCACGCGTTGGTGGTTGGATTGTAAATAAAGGTTGCCTGACAACAGCCACACGCGATTGTACCAATTTCCTTGGCATCATCCTGCAATGTTCGACTACGTTCCCTGATAGGCTTGTGACATATTGGACACTCCTGTGGCAAATCTCCCCGAACATTTTTTGGATCCAAGAATCGCTTAAAATATCTCTTGGTGTATTTGCGACGATGCCCTTTAGCACATTCGCATATCACATAATCATCACTGACTTTAACAATCCTTACGGATAGATTGCACCCCCGAAAGGAACATTTCATATCTAGTGGCGTCGACGACATTTGCTGTCACCTCCTTTTTATAGTTTTCAAGGTAGTGGCTACATCTTACCACAACCCAGATAAAAGCAAAAAACCTTGACCTGAAGCCAAGATTGTACTATAATGCAAATGACCTGCGAGCTCCGCTCTAAGGTCAATCCTCAGGGATAAAACCTTGGATACATGGGCTCGCAGGCAACCTTTAACTCAAAGGCGCCAATTATAGGCGTTTTTATTTTATCTGACTACTAACCACACCCCCACTAACATTAAGACTGCCATTGCTGACCTAAACCAAATATGGTCTTCTTTGAATAATTTACCTCCCCAAATTGTGGCAATCAGAATAGAACTTTTTTTCAAAGGGATAACTAAAGATAATTCCGTTAGACTCAAAGCTTCGGCATAAGCCAATCTAGAGATTGTGGTTAAAACTGCTATAAATACTAATAGCCAACCGAGATTATTTACTCGGTCTGGAATTTGGCGTACATCCCCTGCTATTGCAGTATAAATAATAAAATGATTAACAAACAAAAATATACTAACTAAAAATATAAAAGTGATAGCATCAGTATTATTCAAAATAACCTTATCAATGATACTGGCTAAACTTAGTAATACCATCGAACCCAGCAACAAAATCTCATAAAAAACCCATTTTTTTGATTGGCTAATTTTATCACTTGACCCAAAAGTTGACCATCCGAATGAATGGGTATTGATAAACGAATCCCTAGTTAACATAAACCCGCCCAACAATAAAATGATCACTCCTAACCACTGGATTCCGGTCAACATATCATGCAAGAATAGATAAGCAAACCCCAGTGTAAATACGGTGGCTAAAACTTCTTGGGGAGCAACTAGCGAAACATCCAGATGCCGTAATGCTTTAGCCCCTAGCCAAATAGACAAAGATCCCAAAACCGAAGCTAAATAAATATAACCTATTAGTGCCCACGTAATAGTCTCCCAATTCACCCATGGCCATAAAAACATTGCGATAATCATGGCAATAAGCGACATCGCTACGACATAATCTAACGAATGCTCTTTTTTAAGTTCACTTTTTTGTAAAACAATTTTTATGCCAATGGCAGCGGCGGCGACCAAGGCAAATACATACCAAGGCATATTTATTTGGTTAATCTGAATTTCTTAAACATTCTGGTCACTAAATTAAGTTCTGGTAAATTGAACTTTTGTACAATCACTAAATAAGTCAGAACCGCTACTCCTGTCGCCACTGTAGCCTGCAATAATAACCCAACAAATGTATGGGTATTAATAATCCAACTCATAACTTGCAACGCTCCATAGCCAAATAAGCCCATCGCTAAACTAGCTAAGCTCACTCTAGCAACCAACGCACCAATTTTGCGTAATGGTAACCCCTCTAACCGGAAATGCAAAATAATAAATAGGACCACAGCATTAATAATTGCTCCTAATGATATGGCTATCGCTAAACCAACAACCTGAAAATGACCAACCAATAACAACGCCACTGCTACATTAACTGCTAAAGATAATACGCTGGTAAAAAATGGTGTTTTAGTATCTTGTAGGGCATAAAATGATCTGGCCAACAAAGGG
>JAZDHT010000015.1:0-2706 GCA_043805615.1 Patescibacteria group bacterium
TTATTTGTCCAACTGTGTTTTCCACACCCTACCCTATTCTGCTAAGCTTTTCAGATTATGTTTTCCGATAATCTGGTGTATATTCAATGGTTGATTTTTACTGATGCGGCAACCAAGTCCCTAACTGCCAGACAATAACAATTCCTATAACTATAAAAGCCAACTGAGTTAAACTATTCACAAACTTTCGCTCATGCTGAATTGTTGGCACTAAATCAGCCAAGGCTAAATAGATAAAGTTTCCAGCCACGAAACCCAGTAATGGAGCTTCCAAATTTTCAAATAAATCTTGGAAAGTCAAAAAGATAATTGCTCCTAATGGACTAACCACAGCACCAAGAAAATTCCAAAATAATACTCTACCTCTCTTCATCCCGCTATGAAGCAGGGCGGCAAAATCACCAATCTCCTGGGGTATCTCATGAGCCACCACTGCTATCGAGGTGATGATTCCCAAGTTTACGTCTGTTAAAAAGGCAATGGCAATAATTGCGCCATCCAAGAAATTATGTAGAGCATCACCGATAATAATCAGTGGCCGCGCAGTTGCTAAGGGATAATGAATGTCTTTAATTTCATGATCACTGCCTTCTTTATGTGAGTGATGATGCCAAACCAAAAATTTTTCTAGCGTGAAGAAAAATAATATTCCAATAAGTAGCGGTATAACTACTCGAGTAATATCCCCATCATTGTGTTCAAAGGCCTCCGGTACCAGCTCCAAAAAGGCCGCTCCTATGATACTTCCAGCCGCAAAGCTTATTAAAAATGGGGCGGCTTTTCTGGTGAGCTTTTCTTTCCAGATTAAAAAAACGCCACCGAGCAAGCCAAACAAGCTGATACCCAGGGTGATTAAGATAATCCAATAGTTTGATATTGTTGTATCCATAGTTATCTACATGTAGCGCACAGTCCAAAAAACTCCAAACTATGCTGATTAATAGTTACTTTATATTTTTTACTGATCCTGTTCATTTCTTTGGACAGGTTCTGTGTTAATTTCAGGTCCATAATTTTTTTACATTTCTGGCAAACAAAATGATGGTGATGGTCTACAGCTAATTCATATCTTTTAAATGGCTCACCCAACTGGATTTCGTTTATAAGATTCTGGCTAGTATAAAAATCAATCTCTCGATATAGAGTAGTTTTATTTACCGGTATTTTTTTCCTTTTAAACTTGTCTTGCAAATCAGGCACTGATAAAGGCTGTTTTGCTTCACCTAACAGTTCATGCAACAAATGTCGCACTTGGGTTCGTCGGTGGCCTTTTTGGGCAAATTGCTCACAAACATCAGTTTTCATAACTAAATACTAACGCAACTTAGTTGCATTTGTCAAATAAAAAAGCAGGCCACTCAACAGTGAAGTGAGTGGCCCATGTGGCGGTGGGGGCTAGTAGGCGTTGGCCAGCATTAGCATCAAGTCCCGATCCTTGCCGTAGGCTTTGATCACGTAGGTGGTTGGGGGATCTCCGACCTCGTAGTAGGAAGCGCCGGGGACCTTCTTGTCTTCTTCGGCGGGAACTGGCCCGTCGACCGCTGCGACACCGCCGAACGGGTTGTCGTAGCGATCATTCATCCGAGCGGCGACCTTTGCAGGGTACGTTCCCAGATGCCCTACGGCCCAATCTTCGACATACAGCTGCACCGCTTGGGCGTTGCCCTTGACCGAAGCCTCTCGGGCACGGTCTTGTATGGACAGGTAGCTCGGTACGGCGATGGCTGCCAGAAAGCCAATAATGACAACCACGAACATGAGTTCAATCAGGGTGAAGCCGGAGTTGTTGCGACCCATCTTTTTCTTCCTCCTCGACCTGCGGGTTTATTTTACCTACCACTGATGTAAGGTACGACTGTCTGTTTTTTTAGACTTAGAAAATTATCATACTAATTACAAAAGGTCAATTATATGAAAATAAAGACGGCAAGGTTATTCCTTACCGTCCGTGAATTTGTGCAACCCACCAAATTGTATCCGGACTTCGTAGCGAGGCTTTTCGTCACGATACCTCAGATTGAAGAAGGTCCGGCTGATCCCTCCGGTGTTTCTCTCAAGTCCGAAAATGACTCCTTTTCGGAACTCAATTTGCACACCGGTTCGGATACCTAAAATGTACTGTTCAGCTATCAGAAAATCCAGCGAATGACGAATTTCTTCCCAACGCGTCATGGCTGTCCCAATAAAGGTTTGGTTCTGCTCGTTGCGAACCATGTTAAACCAGAAATCACGCGGTTGAGACTGGGAAAGCACTAGGCCGATCTGCCGAAAGTCACGCGGACCGAATAGTCCTTGATTTAGCTGAACCCGTGCTATCAAGCCCCACCGCTGGTCTTCACTCCTAAGGTGCAACACCCCGCTGGGGATTTGGTATGGAGCAAAAGCACCAATATTTTGACCAACTTCCAGGTTAAGTCTTGAATAAACTATCTGTTCCTGAGACTGCGCTTGAACTGGCGCAGTCAACAGAAGAACGACTACTGCTAAACACGCTCGCCAGTTCATGGCTAACTCCCTTTTTTTAAAGTTCCATCAGACGCCTAAAATTATCATTAATTATAAACCAGGTCAATGATACGTTATCGCCCATAAATAATGTTACCCAACAAGTAGTGGATATCCCATAAATAGGTTACCGTGGTCGCAATATGATGATGACCACAAAAAAAGACATATTTATCCGATACTTAAGTGAGTATCTTAAAG
>JAZDHT010000016.1:0-17045 GCA_043805615.1 Patescibacteria group bacterium
ATATATAGAAGTATTAAATTATTTTCTTCCTCAAGCCAATACGAACATCGTAGAAAAGCTGGGCATTACCAAAGGGGAGTATTTCTTGGCCACCACTCATCGGGAGGAAAATGTTGAAAATGAAACGGCGCTTCGTAATATTGCTAATGGGTTGGCGTTAGTCGCGGGGGAATATAATCAGCCGGTAGTTTGGAGCTTACATCCCCGCACTTTAGTCAAAGTTAAAGAACAAGGCATTCAATTACCGGCCAATGTACGTATTATGGAGGCCATGGGCTTTATGGATTTCTTAACTTTAGAAAAAAATGCGCGGTGTTTAATTAGTGATAGCGGGACGGTGCCACAAGAGGGAGCAGTAATGCGAGTCCCTTCGGTGGTGATCCGTCAAGCTATGGAACGGCCAGAAATATTAGAAGTTGGCGCTACAATTTTGAGCGGGGTCAATAGCCCAGAAGCTGTGTTACGCGCTGTGCACACTATGCTGACAGTACCGGCTAATTGGCAAAATCCGTATGATAATGAAGGCAGTCCTTCTGATCGTATGGTAAAATTTATTATGTCTTATAAACAGCAACTATATTAAACTTAGTTTTTGTCATTCTGGCTTGTCCAGAATCGTATAAATCAAATCTATAAGATTCTGGAGTCGCTCCACAAGCTCCCCAGAATGACAATAATGAGGATCTTATGAAAGTATTTATTACAGGTATTACCGGCACATTGGGGAAAGAATTACTGAGCCGTTTTCACGACGAATGGGAAATTGTTGGTTATTCTCGTGACGAGCTAAAACAAGCCCAATTAGAGCGCCAATATCCCAAGGCCAAATATATTATTGGCGATATTCGCGATTACGATAACTTATATAAAGCAATGCAAGGTTGCGATATGGTCATCCATGCCGCGGCCATGAAGCGGATCGAAGTTTGCGAAGAAAATCCTCTGGAGGCTATCAAAACCAATGTTTTGGGTACCGAAAATGTTGCTCGGGCGGCTTGGCAACATAAAATTTCCAAAGCCATGACTATCGGTAGCGACAAAGGTGTTGATCCGGTGAATGCTTATGGTATGACCAAAGCTTTGCAAGAAAAGATATTTATTTCTTACGGGTATAATTGTGCGCGGTATGGCAATGTATTCGGTAGTCGCGGCAGTGTTATCCCATTGTTTTATCAGCAATCGCAAAAAGGTGAGACTCTGACAGTGACTGATCCAAATATGACGCGGTTTATTTTAACGATTGATGAAGCAGTAGAGTTAATTATTAGAGCCTTAAATAGCCCGATGCGGGGTGATGTGTTTATCAAAAAATCTCCAGCCGCTCGGTTGGGTGATATTGCCGCCGCTTTTTCTAGTAACACAAAAGTAATTGGTAAGATGCGCGGCGAAAAATTGCACGAAGCCTTGATCTCGTCAGAAGAATTTACTCGTATGACAGAAGTTGATAATGGCTATGTGGTAATAGGTAGGGATTTGGTGAGGTCAGAATACCAAGAGCCGTATACTTCCGATAAAGAAAGACTGATGTCGGTAGGCGAAATTCAACAATTGGCCGCCAAGGTTTTGGGTATCCCACAAGCCACAGAAACCTTAACCATGAATACACCCACCCACCCAATTCCTAAACAAGTTTAATGTCTGGTATAAAGCCAAAAGTTGCTATTTTAGGAGTTACCGGTATGATCGGTAACGCTTTGTATAAAGTTTTACGTGAAGAAAATAATTTATTGTTAGTTTATCGTTCCGAAGATAAACTCAACTTGTTGCAACAGAAATATGGAGGAGTAACTAATTCAATCCCCTCCTTGCCTCCCCTTCGCAGGGGAGGAGGTAATGTAATTCCCCTCCTCTCGGAGGAGGGGTTAGGGGAGGAGTGTAAAAAATACCAAATTGATTTGAATGTAGCCTATCAAGAATATGTCAAAGGTTTTGCTGGTGCCTTGCATTGTCCTAGTTTGCAAACAATATTAGTCGAATTAAAAAAATGTGACTATGTGATTAATGCACTGGGAATTATTAAACCATATTGCAATGAAGCTCCTGGATTGGCGTTTTTTGTGAATAGTGTTTTCCCGCAAATTTTAGCCGAAGAGTTGGGTAAAAAACTAATCCAGGTTACTACCGACTGCGTGTTCAATGGCTCTGTAGGCGCGCCCTATGATGAATTGGCTCCCAAGCTCCCTCCTGACATTTATGGCATTACTAAGGCTCTAGGAGAGCCCGAAAAAGCCATTGTGTTGCGGTGTTCAACCATTGGGCCGGAGCTACAAGGCAATCGCGGACTTTTGGCATGGTTAATTAGCCAAAAAGGCAAACAAATAAATGGTTACACTAATCATTGGTGGAATGGGATTACTTCGGTCGAATTGGGAAAAGTTTGCCAAAAAATTATTAGCAGAGAAGTGCAGATTGATGCGGGTGTTTATCATATTTTTTCTGACGACATTACTAAGTATGATTTATTAGTGAAACTAAATCAGCAATTAAATTTGGGTTGTACTATTAACCCGATTGAAGCCTCGGTTGCTACCGACCGCCGCCTTCGTACTACCAAACCACTTAACCAACAACTCCAAATCCCTTCTCTTGACGAAATGATCGCTAAGCTTAGTCATCCTGAACTTGTTTCAGGATCTTTCTCGGAGATGCTGAAATAAATTCAGCATGACGGGGCAGATAAGCATCCGATTACTTAATTACCCTTGACACAGGTGTTAGTTTGTAAAACCGCTCCATCTTGGGCGGTTTTTCGTATATTTTTAAACGGCTCAACGACATTCCTCGTTGAGCCGTTTAAAATGTGCTCAATTAATCAGCCACCAGATTGTATTTACACCTATGGACGTAGATACGCACAGATAGTACACTAGATTTACTGTGGTTTACTTAGAAATTAGGGATTTTATGGGGAATTGTCTGTTGCAAGACATGTCAGGCAAAAAAATTCTTCTGGTAAAGGTATAAATATTATAAGCTCACGATATGGCAAAAAGAATAGATCCTACTACAGGGGAAATCCCGTATGATTGGGCTAGAAAAGATTTTTAGAATATATGATTATCGCCAGAGCACCACTTAGGATTAGTTTTGTTGGGGGTGGGACAGACCTGCCTGATTTCTACCAGATTTCGCCAGGCCGAGTGATCTCTGCCACAATTGATCAGTATGTCTATACTGTGGTTAATCAAACTCCTTTGATGAAAAAAATATCTGCTCGGTATGCTGTTACCGAATTGGTAAATCATCCATCAGAATTAAAAAATGATCGTATTAGAGAAGCTCTTTTAGACTTGAATATTTTACATGGCATTGAAGTTGGTACTTTTTCTCATTTGCCTGGTGGCACTGGGCTTGGATCGTCTTCTAGTTTTTCTGTAGGGCTGATGAAGGCATTGCATGCTACTCAGGGGAAGAAAATGGGTAATTATGAGGTTGCGGAAGCCGCTAGTCGCTTAGAGATAGAATTAGTTAAAGAGCCGATTGGCAAACAAGATCAATACGCCGCCGCCTTTGGTGGGTTTAATATTTTTCAATTCAATCCCGATCATTCTGTGGAAGTCACGCCACTGATGCTGGATTATAAAAAGAAGTCGGATTTTGAAAACCATTTACTAATGTTTTTTACAGGGATTACTCGACAAACAGCAAGTGTTCTTACAGAACAAAAAGCCAATATTCCAAAGAAAATAGATACCCTGAAAGGTATGGCTGATGCAGTTTATCAATTTCGCGAGTTGTTAATGTTGGGCGATTTCGAAGGCTTGGGAAAAATGATGCATGACAATTGGCTCAAGAAAAAAAGTTTGGCTAGCAATGTTTCAAATCCAGTAATTGATAGTTTGTATCAGGCTGGTATTAACGGTGGGGCTTGGGGTGGAAAAGTTTTAGGGGCTGGTGGGGGAGGTTGTCTGCTATTTTTTGTAAGTTCAGATAAAAAAGAAAGTATTCGATCGATAATGAAACAGTCTGCAGAAAATAATAACCTAGAGCGTTTTAATGAAATACCAGTAAAATTTGTTCAATCAGGTGCAGAAATATTAATCAATACAGAGTCAGTAAAAGCAGAAGAGACTACTGATAAAATTTATGAAAGAATACATTAAAAATTTCTCTGATCAAGTTATTTTGTCGCTGAACAATCTTCCTAATGAGGAGATTTCTAAAGCTATAGATATATTGCAGGCTACATATGAGCGCGATGGACGGATTTATGTTTTTGGCAACGGAGGATCCCTGGCTTTGGCTACACATTGGGTTAGTGATTTTAATAAAACAGTTTTTGGGCATGGTGCAGGTGATCATCACAGTAAAAAATTTCAAGCGATTCGTTTACCGAGCACAGAGAGTGAGCTAACTTCTTGGGCTAACGATGTTGGTTATGACATGATTTTTGCCGGGCCTCTCAAAAATTATATTCAGGATTCTGATACGGTTATTGCAATTTCAAGTTCTGGAAATTCAGCCAATATTATTAAGGCTGTAGAATTAGCTAAAAATCGCAAAGTACCAGTTATTGGACTATCTGGTTTTGATGGAGGAAAGTTAAACGAATTAGCTGATGCTAAAATTCTTATCCCAACTTCTCTAGGGGACTATAGTGTGGTCGAGAGTGTTCATGCCACCATTCTCCATCTTATCACCCAGTATTTCAAAGATTATTTTAATCACATAAATTCAGATAGCAAAGATGAATCCCGTTAGAAACACTCTATCAAGTATTAAATTTCATGAATTACCCAATAGCTAATTTATTATCAGACACTATATTGTTAAGCAGTCGGGAGCCTTGGGCTCCCGACTTCTAACGGGATGAATGTTTTAGTAACCGGTAATAAGGGGTATATAGGCACAATACTTGTTCAAGAGCTACTGGAGAGAAATTACAAGGTAACTGGTTTTGATACAGACTATTACAATGGGTGTGAGTTTTATAAGGTTAACACCCCCATCAAGCAAATTAATAAGGATGTCAGAGAAGCAACAGCAGATGATTTTGTGGGTATTGACGCAGTGTTACACTTAGCCGCATTATCCAATGATCCTTTAGGAGAATTAAATCCACGGCTTACAGAGGATATAAATTTGGCAGGAACTCTAAAAATAGCTAAAACAGCCAAAGAAGCAGGCGTCAAAAGATTTATTTACGTGTCTTCGCAAAGCATGTATGGCGTGTCCAATACGGATCAGGAATTGGACGAAGATAATAGCGAGAAAAATCCGATCACAGCTTATGCGCGGACCAAGTGGGAGGCAGAAATAGCTCTTAAAAAAATGTCTTCTGCAGATTTTGCTGTAATTTGTTTTCGGCCGTCTACTGTATTTGGGGCTAGCCCAATGTTAAGATGCGATGTTGTTTTTAACAACCTAGTTGGTTGTGCATATACTACTGGGAAAATTGAAATTAAAAGTGATGGTACACCTTGGCGGCCAGTAGTACACGTTAAAGATGTTTCCAATGCGTTCATTGCCGGGCTAGAGGCACCCCTAGATTTGGTTGAAGGAGAATCCTTTAATGTGGGAATACCAGATGGCAACTATACTGTGAAAGAATTGGCTGAAGCGGCTCAAAGATCGGTTCCTGGCAGTAAGTTAGTTTTTACTGGTGAACACGGTAGCGACTCTCGTACATATAAAGTTTCTTTTAAAAAGATCCTTACAGTTTTAGCAGATTATTACAAACCAGAATGGGATTTGGATAATGGTGGAAAAGAGTTGGTTGAGCTACTTAAGCAGGTAAATTTTACCGAGGAAATGTTTCGGGGCAGATGTGTTAACCGCTTAAAGCAGATAAATTATCTGTTAGAGAGCCAACGGTTAGATGAGAATCTAAAATGGCAACATGGCAGAAATTAAACAGGCAGTAATATTCGCTGGGGGTGTAGGGGAGCGCTTGCGGCCATTAACAAACGACAGGCCAAAGCCAATGGTATTAGTAAATGGCCGACCATTTTTAGAATATTTAATTGAGCTATTAAAACAAAATGGCATTACAGAAGTTCTAATGCTTTTAGGCTATTTGCCAGATAGGATTAAGGATTATTTCGGAGATGGAACAGGTTTTGGGGTTAAAATCAATTATCATGTTGGCCAGATTGAGGATGAAACAGGTACTCGGCTAAAAAATGCTGAACACTTGCTGGATGATCATTTTTTGTTAATGTACAGTGACAACTATTGGCCAATTAATTTAGCCAAAATAGCTGATATGTATAACAAAATGGGGGTTTTAGGCAGTACAACAGTTTATTGTAACCGAGATGGTGGCGCCGAATACGGTCCAGAAAATAATATCTGTGTTTCGGACGAAAATTATGTATTAAAATATGATAAATCACGCCAAGATTCCGATTTAAACGGTGTTGATATCGGGTTTTTTATTATGAATAGAAAAGTATTAGATCTATCGCCATTAAACAATTTTTCTTTTGAACAAGAAATATTGCCCCAACTCGCTGCAACTGGTCAATTAGCGGGTTTTCGCACAGAGCATCCATATTATTGGATGACAACACCAGATTCAGTTAAAATTATGGAAAAATTTTTAAATCCCAAAAAGGTTATTTTTCTAGATCGCGATGGCGTAATTAACAAGCAAATGCCTCTACATGATTATGTCAAATGTTGGGGTGAATTCGAATTTTTGCCTGGCGCAATTGAAGCATTAAGATTGTTGTCAGAGGCTGGATATCAAATTTTTATTATCACTAATCAGCGCGGTATTAGTCGCGGATTAATGACAGAGGAGGACTTGGCTGATATTCATAATCAGATGATTGATAAATTATCAGATCACAGTATTTCTATTGCCGGCATTTATTATTGTCCACACGGAGATAATGATAGCTGTGATTGTCGGAAACCAAAATCTGGGTTATTGTTTAGGGCTGCTCATGAACACTATCTAGATTTGACCAAAATAATTTTTATTGGTGATAATCAGAGTGATATGCAAGCTGGGAAATATGCAGATTGCAATACTATCTTATTGCAACCAGGAGAAAGCTTGATTAAAGTAGTAACTGTTCTTATTGAGAAGGTTTAATAGTAAACATAAGATTAGGTATGAAATTTTTTGAACAGTTTATTCCAGGAGTTTTTGTTATTGAGCCAACGCCGTTTGTTGATGAACGCGGGGTTTTTCGGCGGCATTTTGCAGAGGAGGAATTTGCTGAGCATAAAATTGTTAACATAGTTAAACATTGCAACGTTTCGGAAAATAAGTTTAAACATACGCTTCGAGGGTTTCATTATCAATTAGCTCCTTATGGGGAAGGTAAGACCTTGTCTTGTCTCAAAGGTTCAATTCATGACATTGTAGTAGATTTGCGATCAGATTCACCAACATATTTAAAATGGTTGGCAGTAGAATTAAATTCCGATAATCGCAAGAGTATTCATATTCCTCCTGGGTGCGCTAATGCCTTTTTAACACTAGAAGATGATTGCCTAATCCATTACTATTGTTCCGAGTCTTATCATGCTGACGCCGAAAGAGGCATACGGTACAATGATCCTTTGTTTGGTTTTGCTTGGCCAGTAGAACCAGAGGTTATTTCTGACAAAGATAAAAACCACCCAGATTTTCAGCCGATTAAATAATTGCCATGAAGATTTTTATTACTGGGGGAACAGGTTTTATTGGTAAATTTGTAGTAAGGCGGCTTCAAAAAGCTGGCTATCAACTACTTGTATTAACCAAAAACAAGATTGACCCATCTGTTGTTTTTGGTAGTGAAAATAATATAAAGTTACTACAAGGAAATCTTTCTGACATTAAACATTTTCAACCAATTGTCCGTCGTTTTTGCCCCGACGTTGCTATTCATCTTGCTTGGGAGGGCATTCCTGATTATGGGCTAGAGGCAAGTTTTAAAAATTTACAGTACGGTGTTAATTTGGTTAGTATGCTTGGACAAATCGGGTGCAAAATGTTTATAGGCGCAGGTAGCTGTTGGGAATACGGCGCCGTAACCGGCAAAATCAGCGAAAATACTATTCCTCAGTCTGTAACTCCATTTGCTTCAGCAAAATTAGCTCTTAAGTTATTTGGAGAAAGCATTTCTGCCGAGTATGGAATGAAGTTTGCGTGGGCAAGATTATTTTTTGTTTATGGCCCAGGCCAAAAAAAGACTTCCTTAATTCCGTCTGTAGTCCAAAGTGCTTTGGCTGAAAAAAAAATTGAGATAAACAATCCTCGCGGAGGTAATGATTTTATTTACGTAGAGGATGTGGCAGAAGCGATTTTCCAGATTGCACGAAGTTATAAGTCTATCCCAGCAGTAGTATACAATATAGGCGCAGGGTACATTACCAGTGTGCAATATATTGCTGATTTGGTAATGAAATATTGTGGTGGGTTAGTAGAAAAAAAGCCGATGGCGATGAAAGTTGTTGGATTTTATGCAGATATTAGTAAATTAAGTAAGGCTACTGGCTGGAAACCCAAAACCAAAATTGATACAGGCATTAAAAAAACTATATCTTATTATAAAAAAATATGAAAATCGTTATTACAGGCTCAGAAAGCTTTGTAGGGCAAGAGTTAATCAAGGAATGTCAAAAACAAAAAATAGATGTTCTTGGTCTAGATCTTAAAAAAACCAGTGATCTTGATTATGAATTCATTATCGGTGATATTAGATCAGAAAATTTGCCTGACTTAATACCAGAAGGGGTGGATGCTGTTGTGCATTTAGCTGCTCTATCTCGAGATCCAGATTGTAAAAATCGAGCCCATGAGTGTTTTGATATTAATGTAATGGGGACGCTAAATGTTGCTCGTGCGGCCATGGCCAAAAATGTCAAACAGCTAATTTTCGCGTCAACAGAATGGGTGTATGGGGATTTTAAGGGGGGAGAGATAAAAGATGAATGTACCCTCATAGATATTACAACGTTAAATTCAGAGTATGCTTTGTCAAAATTGGTTAGCGAGTCCAACCTAAGGCAACAATATCAATATGGTCTGTGCTCAACAACAATTTTACGATTCGGGATTATTTATGGTCCTAGATTAAACAACTGGTCAGCAGTAGAGTCTTTAATGGATACTATAAAAAATAAAGATGAAATAGTTGTGGGATCACTTCAGACTGGTCGATGTTTCATTCATGTTTCTGATATTGCTAAGGGCATAATTAAATCCATAGGTCTTCCCGGGTTTAATATTATTGGTCTAGAAGGCGATAAATTGGTCGCCCTAGGCGATATAATAAATGCTGGCCAATTAATTTTCCATAAAACTATCCAGATCACAGAAAGTAACCCAAACCAAATAAGCATACGTAATGTATCTAACAGAAAAGCCAAGCAGGTTCTTGGTTGGCAACCAGAAATTGACCTAGAGGAAGGGCTAAAAAGTCTAATTGCTTTATAGTTATTAATTAAATGAATAAAGAAAAAACAATAGAAACCTTGAAATCACAATCTAGCCAGGAGGTGATTAATGATGGTGTGAACCAAGATTTTACAGATCGTAAGAGCTGTTTAATTTGTAGTACAAATGGTTATAATGTATTAATTTCTTACAATAAGCCTGATCAATACGAAAGAGCTTGTGGGTTGGGTGCAGAAGGATATTCTCGCAGATGGGTAGAGTGTCGCCGATGTGGTTTTATTTACTCTCTTTATTCTCGCAATAAGAATATTTTCGATAAGTTGTATGAAACTGTGTACAAAGACAGTAATTCATACTGGAGAAGAGAGTCAGGAGACGAGCTATTCCAGAAAATCATTAATCTATCTGACAGTGAATCTGAAACTAAGTTTCGGGTTAAATGGATTAAAGATAATATTAGTCGCCTACAAAATGACCAGATCATTAATGTGATAACTTCTCCGCGTAGTTTTTTGGACATTGGTGGAGGTAGTGGGATATTTGCCCATGAATTTAAAGATGATCTTTGGAGTCCTTATGTCGTTGATCCAGATGCAAGGGGTGTGTTTATGGAAAAATATGGTATAAAATTTATAAAAAGTTATTACCAGCCCAATTTATTTTCTGTTAAATTCGATTTGGTTTCTTTAATATATGTTTTAGAACATCTTGAAAATCCAAAGGTCATGATGCATGATTTGCATGATGATATGGAGCAAGGGGCACTTTTATATATAGAAGTGCCGGATTCTATCTGTTTTCAATGCAAAGATCAGCAAGATGATATATTTAATTCTTGTCATTTGTGGATGTTTAACCCGTACACTTTGAGCGAGCTGTTGCATAAAACAGGGTTCGAGCTGGTTGCATTACAGAGAATGAAAACCGTAAGAAATTATTATGGGTTGATGGTTTTAGCTATTCGTCGTTAGACTTGGTATCCAGTAGAATTAAGAGTATGCATATTGTTATGAATAGTAGGTCTGCAAAAATAGTCAAAGAAATCCTAAGGTTGCGATTCAGTCAAATGGCAATTAACGAAGGTATCAAAGATAAGCAATTCAAGGTACCGATTCATTTAGCTATGGGGCATGAATCGATCGCAGTAGCAGTTAATAATATTATGAGTAAAAATGACAAATTGATCTTGTCGCATCGCAATATTGCCTACAATCTTGCTCGGTCACACGCCTTAAAGGCTGTTTGGGATGAATATGCACTTAAATCAAATGGATTAAACCAAGGCAAATCTGGTTCCATGAATTTAGCCAACCCCAAAGAAGGCATTATTTATACCTCGAGTATTTTAGGTAACAATTTCCCTGTTGCAACAGGAGTAGCAATGGCTGAGCAGATGAGATCAGACAAGAATCTAACCGTAGTTTTGGGTGGCGATGGTTCCATGGAAGAAGGTTCTTTCTACGAAAGTCTTGTTATGGCAAAAACCCTAGGATTAAGCATATTATTTATCATTGAAAATAATAACTGGTCTTTAGCTACCAGAATAAAAGAAAGAAGATGTCAGATAGATCTAGCTGCTCTTGCTGGGGCTGTCGGCATTAAGTATGTAAAGCTTACAGGCAATGACCCTTATAAATACATGGTAAATCTAAAAAAGTTAAGGAGCTATACATTGTCAAAAAAATCCCCGGTCTGTATCGAGGTAGACATTACCACATTAGGGGACTGGCGGGGGGCAAAAACGCCTCAATATCCCAAAGGTAAATTTATTAACTATCATGCTGGTGCGGCACCTAATGTCAGCTTTGATAGGCACCCCATAATTAAAAAAGATGCTAGTGACCCAGTTTTTGTAATCAAAAAGTATATAAATGCGCCAATGATGAATAAGATTCGCAATTTAGTGTCAAAAGACTTGAAACAACTATGAAATACATTGAATTTATTAACAATTTAATTAAAAAAGAATCTATAAAAAAGACAAACCTGCTTTTATTTGGTCAAAACATTAATTCTGGTTCATGTTTAGGCGGGTTAACTAGGAATATCAAGTTACGGGATGGAAGCCGAATAATTGATACTCAAAATTCAGAGAATTCTCTGGTTGGTTTTGGCTTCGGTTTAATGATTAATAGAATCTCGTCAGTTTATTTTATGAAACAGATGGATTTTTTGTTGTTAGGCATAGATCAAATGGTTAATACTTATGGATTTATTAGAAATTTATACGATGACAAAAATAAAGCATCTTTTTCCATTGTTGCCACTGTTTATGATGGGGGATATGATGGTGTCCAATCTAGTTTAAATGTGTTTGGTGATTTTTGTTCAATTGGCAGGTTGCCTGGATTGACCATAACTAATGCAATAGATGCTAAAAAAATTATTTCATCTGATCTTGTTTCTCCAGGTTTTCGTATTATTGGGCTAAGTGCTCGATTATCTAAGGACGAGATAATAGCTCCAGACAAACTGATTTATGCTTCACCAGACAACACATTTTTTCAGTACACGGATGGTTCTGATGCGACCATAGTTTGTTTTAATTTCTCTTTTCCACAAGGTTGGAGGTTACATACTGAATTAGAAAACAAAGGAATGCACACAACGCTGATTAATGTAAATTCTCCCATCGCTATCGACTGGAGCTATATTATCAAACAAGCCACTAAGACTCGTAAACTAATCATTATGGATGATAGTAAAAGCGCTAATCTAGCTTGTGACAACTTAGCGCTGGTTGCTAATATGGCTAACTCTGAGATAAAAATTATCATAATTAAAAGACAATTGAGAGAGAATTGGTTAAACCCGATGTCAGATAAAATGGAAGTCAATTTAGTAAAAGTAATAAAGGAACTAAAATAAATCAAATGAATCCTACAGAAAAATTTAAAAAAGAAGTTACAAAGAATATAAAAATTTTAGGGCAAGACAAAAAACTAAAAAACCTATCCCTAAAATTTATTGTAAATTCGTTAAGAGATAGATATGTTTACAATTTTAGTTGGTTAGGCCGGCCTGTTATCCAATTTCCGCAGGATATAGTTGCTATCCAGGAATTGATTTGGTCTATTAAACCAGATTTAATTATTGAAACTGGTATAGCGCATGGTGGTTCACTAATATTGTCTGCATCAATTTTAGAGCTTATTGGTGGGTCAGGGAAGGTGGTGGGGGTAGATATAGATATCAGGAAACATAATCGCAAAGAAATTGAAGGTCACAGGATGTTTAAGCGCATTATTCTAATTGAAGGTTCTTCCACGGAAGATTTAGTTATCAAAAAGGTGGCCAGAATCGCAAAAGGCAAAAAAAGAGTAATGGTTTTTCTAGACTCGAACCATACGCATGACCATGTCTTGAAAGAATTAGAGTTTTACCATCCTTTTGTTACTAAGGGAAGTTACTTAGTAGTCTTTGATACTATTGTGGAAGATATGCCAAAGGGAGAGGTTAAAAACAGGCCTTGGGATAAGGGCAATAACCCAAAAACTGCAGTTTTGGAGTTTTTAAAAAAGAACAACAGTTTTGTTGTAGACCAAGAAATCGAGAATAAACTACTAATTACTTCTGCCCCAAGCGGCTGGCTTAAAAAAGTAAAATAACTTTTACAATGCAAGAAGTTGAGAATGTTCAACCATTAATTACAACAGTAATTCCAACCTATAGACGCCCAAAGTTGTTAAAAAGAGCTGTTTTGAGTGTTTTAAATCAAACCTATCCGCATATCAAGATTTGTGTTTACGACAATGCCTCGGGGGATAATACGAAAGCTGTAGTTGACGAGTTGGCCAAACAGGATTCTCGGGTTCATTATTATTGTCGACCTAGTAATATCGGGGGATTTAATAACATTAATCTTGGTATGAAGCAGGTTGATACCCCATATTTCTCTTTTCTTGCCGACGACGATATTCTTTTGCCAGATTTTTATGAAACAGCTATGGCTGGATTTAGCCAATATCCAGAAGCGATGTTTTCTGCTACCAAGACTATTATTATTGAAGATAAAAAAATCAAGGGCATTACTTTTAGTGATTATGAAGAAAAGTTGTATAGTCCGCCAGATGGTTTAATCAAAGCCGCCGATGGTGGCACAAACTCGTGGACAGGGAGCGTTTATAAAACAAAGGCATTTATGTCGGTAGGTCTTGATGAAACATTAATTGAAGGGCCAGCCGAACAGGATTTTCTGCTCAGGTTTACAGCTATTTTCCCATATGTAGTATCTAAATCACCGGGTGCAATTTTTGTAGTTCATAGTGGGGCGGAATCTTCATCACGTAGAGAAGTAGATGTTATGGATGGGTATATGCGAATGATAGATAAGATTAAAAATAATCGGAATATTTCAAGTGATACTATAGAAATTATATGTCAAAAAATCAAAAGAATTATTGTTGATTCATTATGGCCTGGTGGCTGGATAGATATAAAAAAAAGAAATTTCTCTCGGGCTGGGCGTATATCCTTATCACTAAATAAGGATTTTGGTGAAAACTACAAAGCTGCTGTTTTGGGGTTTGCAGCGCAATTATGTGAGCGCTCTCAGTTTTTTTATTACCTATACATTAGATTGAATCAGATAAGAAAATTTTTCCAATTCGGTAGAAGGGGTAGAGAGCGCCAATTGCAAGCCAAATATGGGAGTTATTTAACATATTTAGATAAGTACTCTGAGACTTGAATAATTAATGATTTTAGAGTATAAAAGGTAGTATAACAGAGTGACTAGTTTAAATAGCCAGATTAAATAATATGGAGCAACAGTCTCAAAAAAGAGCTTTGATTACCGGGGTAACTGGTCAAGATGGCAGTTACCTGGCGGAATTATTACTAGATAAAGGGTATAAGGTTTGTGGTGTTATCAGGCGAGCCAGTTATTTTAATACTAAACGGATTGACCACCTGTATTTGAATCCCGATTTCGATGCTTTTTATGGAGATTTGACTGACCACGCTTCCATAGCCAATATAATAGAAAAGTTTAAGCCAGACGAAATTTATAATCTGGGTGCGATGAGTCAAGTTGGGATTTCCTTTGAAGTGCCTGTTTACACGATAACCACTAACACCCTAGGTGTATTAAATATACTAGAATATATTAGACAGCATGCCCCACAAACCAAGTTTTATCAGGCTTCCAGCTCCGAAATATTTGGTGCTCCAATAAGTAAACCTCCCTTTAATGAGGATTCCGATATGAGGCCGCAAAGCCCTTACGGGGTTTCTAAGCTATCTTCTTTTCATATCGTACGCAATTACCGAGAAGGGTATGGATTATTTGCCACCACGGGGATATTATTTAATCATGAATCCCCTCGTCGTGGAGAAAATTTTGTAACAAGAAAAATCACTCGAGGCATAGCTGCAATTCTAAAGAATAAGGCAACAGAATTGCGTTTAGGCAATATCGATGCCGTTAGAGACTGGGGGCATTCCAAAGATTATGTCAAAGCAATCCATTTGATCATGCAACAGCCCGAGCCGGGTGAGTATGTGGTTGCCACGGGTGAGGCACATAGTGTAAGAGCGGCATTGGATTATTGTTTTGGTCTGGTGGAGTTGGACTGGAAAAAATATGTAGTAATAGATAAGAAGTATTTTCGCCCTAACGAAGTACCATATCTGGAAGGCGACTCTAGTAAGATTAGAGCTCTTGGTTGGAAGCCTGAATATAACTGGCAATCAACCCTGAAAGAAATGCTAGAACACGATATTAAAAGTGGTGGAAATGAACCATCTAAATTTATTAATATGACTGCATCGGCAACAGAGCCAGTATTATTAATTCGCTAATCAATAATGAAAATTATAAAAAAAGATGACAAAATAGTGGCTTTGGTTTTTGATGGCAAGTTTGAAGAGGGGACTAAACCGCTAACCGACGAAAGATGGCCGTTGC
This sequence comes from Patescibacteria group bacterium, assembly GCA_043805615.1. GTDB lineage: Bacteria > Patescibacteriota > Kazan-3B-28 > Kazan-3B-28 > UBA10110 > UBA10110. Next base: position 15,246 of record JAZDHT010000016.1, read on the forward strand.
AGGTTATCAGCTTAAAGCACCCCAAGGGCAAAGTTCTGGCGGCTCATTGCCATCGGGATACTCAGAGGGTTACTGAAAGTTTAATGGAGATGTTGTTGGTTTTAACGGGGAGAGCCCGGATTACGATTTATTACCACCAAATGCCACTCGAAACAGTGGAGCTATCCGCTAGTCAGGGCGTCATGATTGTTGATGGTGGCATTGGTATTGATGTTTTAGAAGATGCGGGAATGATGGAATTTAAAAATGGGCCATTTATTGAAGATAAAATAATCATATAATATCTATGCTTTGGAAGAATATAGCTAAATTACTACTGCCTCAAGGAATAAAATCCCGAATCCGTCAATTTTTGGGTATCAAAGAGATGACCGGTCTGGACTCGCTTTATATCTACCCAGACAATTGGATTAGCCAAAGGAAATTTTATGGGCAATACGGGGAAGACCTTAAACTATTGCCGTTTTTCCAGAACCAGCGCGATGGATACTTTGTTGAGGTCGGAGCCTTGGAGGGCATCCGGTTTAGCAATACCTACTATTTTGAGCGTCTTGGTTGGAAAGGAATATGTGTAGAGCCACATCCTGATTACACAGATTTATTAAAGAATAATTGCCCCGGCTCAATAGTGGTTCAGGCGGCAGTTGGAAAGGAAGACAAAAAAGAAGTTGATTTTTACATCAACTATCGTGGATCTCTATCGACCCTTGATCGAGGGCTTGAATCCTACTTTAGGTTGCATTATAAACCCTGGTTTGGAGGATTCAAAAAAATCCAGGTGCCCTTACTAACCCTTAACACCATCTTAGAGCAAAATCGGGCGCCAATTCCGATTGACCTCATCTCCATTGATACTGAAGGCACGGACGCGGACGTTTTAGCGGGGTTTGACATTGGTAAATATTTGCCACGAGTTATGGTGGTAGAGGTGTCAATCAGGAGAGAATTAATCGATGAGTATATGAGTAAACATGGGTATGTTTTGGCCTGTGCGAATCCTTCCAATGCGATATTTTGCCGAAACCAACATGATGCTGATATAATTCGTAGCATCAATGTTGTAGGCACCCAATGTGCTTCCAGACATCCCCTGGATAATTAATCTTGATGGAGATTCCCGATCACAATATTCCGCAAATGGAGCCGTGGTTTGATGAAAATGAAACTAAGGCCTTGTTGGGCTATATGACATCTGGTGGTTGGGTGACCGAATTTAAGAAAACCCGGGAATTTGAAAAAATGATTGCGGATTACACGGGAGCAAGGTATTGCTCGGTTGTCAGCAATGGTACCATCAGCTTGACCCTGGCTCTAATGGCTTGTGGGATTAGGCCGGGTGATGAAGTGATTGTCCCCGACTACACCATGGTCGCAACTGCTAATGCAGTTAAACTGGCTGGAGCCGAGGTGGTCTTTGTCGATATTGAACGCGACACACTGGGAATTGATCTTGAGCAAATAAAGCAAGCGATATCCCCTCGGACTAAAGCAATTATTTTGGTGGCCATCAATGGTCGTTGCCCCAGAGATCTGGATAAGTTAGTAGATTTTTGCAAAGATAATGGGTTGAAGTTGATTGAAGATGTAGCCCAAGCATTGGGAGCCCAGAGAAATGGCCAACATTTAGGAACCTTTGGTGATATCGGCAGTTTTTCTTTCAGTACGCCTAAAATCATTACCACCGGTCAGGGGGGAGCTTTGATTACTAATAATGAAGACATCATCGGACGCCTTCGTCATTTGCGTGATTTTGGTCGCGAAAAGTCTGGTGCTGACCATTACTTAACTATGGGCTGGAAT
>JAZDHT010000017.1:0-11482 GCA_043805615.1 Patescibacteria group bacterium
GAACGGCTCATCAATGAGCCGTTGAATTTATATCTTATTTTTGAACCAATCTCCTAGTTCTACAATACTTAATCTCTCCTGTTCCATGCTATCGCGATGGCGGATAGTCACCGTATTGTCTTTTAATGAATCACCATCTACGGTAATACAAAATGGAGTTCCGATTTCATCCTGGCGACGATAGCGCTTGCCTACAGTACCATCTTCGTCGTATTCAACAAAATATTCTGATTTTAATTCTTCGTAAATCTTTTTAGCAATCTTAACTAATTCTGGGTCTTTCTTAACTAACGGCAAAATCGCAATTTTAATGGGTGCCAATTTAGGATGTAACGCCAATACCGTCCGCTTTTCGCCTTTAACTTCCTCTTCTTTATAAGCATCCACCAAAAAAGCTAAGGTAGTCCGATCCACTCCCCCAGATGGTTCAATGACATATGGCATAATTTTTTGACCGTCATCATCAGTGTATTCTAAATTTTGTTGGCTCAGTTCTTGATGTTGTTTAAGATCAAAATCAGTCCGATTAGCAATCCCCTCCAATTCTGACCAGCCAAACGGAAATTCATATTCTACATCGCTGACTGCCTGTGCATAATGAGCTAAATCAGTTTTAGAATGGTCAGTTAATCTAAGTCTACCTTGATTAATTCCTAAGCCGACATACCAATCGAATCGGGCTTGTCGCCATTCTTTGAATTTAGCATCAGCATCTTTTGGATAAACAAAATATTCCAACTCAAATTGCTCAAATTCTAATGTCCGGAAAGTAAAATTACCAGGGCTAATTTCGTTACGAAAAGCTTTGCCAATTTGAGCAATCCCAAATGGTAGCTTAACGCGGGTAGAATCTAAGACATTCTTAAAATTAACGAAAATGCCTTGCGCAGTTTCCGGCCGCAGATATGTGATATTGCTTGCCTCTTCAGTGGGGCCAATGTGGGTCTTAAATATTAAATTAAATTGCTTGGCCTCTGTAAATTCAATGCCATCACAATTAACACATTTCTCGACTGGTTGATCAGCTTTATAGCGAGTATTACATTTTTGACATTCGATTAATGGATCCGTGAATGCCGTTAAATGCCCGGAGGCTTCCCAAACTTTTGGGTTCATTAATATCGCACTGTCCAACCCAACAATATCCGAGCGTTTTTGCACCATATCTTCCCACCAGATTTTTTTGACATTGTTTTTTAGTAAAACCCCATAAGGACCATAATCCCAAGTATTGGCAAAACCACCATAGATTTCAGAATTAGGATAAATAATCCCTCTGCGTTTGCACAAAGCCATAATATCCTTCATTAAATCTTTTGATTGCATATTTTTGTCATCCTCGAGTCGGAGGCATAGCCATCCGGCATCGGGGATCCAGACATAAAAAATAAAAACTACTTTTTGTTTGTTTTCTTTTCTGGGTTATCCAATCTCGCCGAGCCAGGCTCCGCCCCAGAGGGGCTTCTGCCCCGGAGGGAGGCTCTCACGAGCCGGAGGCAAGTTGGATAATGACAGACCATTTTTATTCGGTTTCGACTATTATTTTAAACAATCCCTGGAGATCGGAAGTAAAGACAAGTTGTATTTGATGCTCACCTGTAGTTTTAATTGGTTTCTCGATAACCAAATAGCGATCATCAACTTTAGATTTTAATTGTTGACTTAAAGATACCGCGATATCTTTACTGTTAATCGCGGCAAACAATTTGCCAGCTTTTGAAGCTTTACGCTTAAATTTAAGCGTAATTTTAGGCAGTTGATCAACAATGCTCTGCCATCCGGAAGTTAAAGTAGCTTCATTCTTTTCTTCACGCACTTTTTGTTGTTCAATATTAGCAATCTTATCAGGAGTAGCCATCTCCGCCAAACCTCGCACAATCAGAAAATTCCGCGCATACCCAACAGCAACATCTTTGATTTCGCCCGGATGACCTAAACCAGCAACTGGTTTTTTTAAGATTACTTTCATCCCGTTAGAGACAGGAAGCCCAGGGCTCCCGACTGGTTAACAATAAGATATCTGGTAATAAATAAGTTATCGAGTATTCCATAAAGTTTATCATTTAAAAGAGTGCTTCTAACGGGATTCATCCCTTTTGGTTAGAGGCAGGAAGCGCCATCGCTTCCGCAATTTAATAATATGTTGTTCGTTGGATTTATAGACTTACACATAACTTTTAGTTTAATCCCTGAAGCTATAATTGCCTCTAATGGGACTCATTTAATTAATTTCTTTAGTTCTTCAATAGCGCGAGATAGTTGAACGTCTGTACCCCCCACCTCACCCTCCTTTATTAATATATCAGGCTTGATACCACCTTGGCTAATTGACCGGCCAGACGGAGTATACCAGTGTGCAACAGTTAGTCGTAAAGCCGATCCATCCGGCATCTCATCAATTTCCTGCACACTTCCCTTGCCATAGGTGTTATCCCCCACTAAAATTGCCCGACCATTGTCTTTCAGGGCCCCAGCCAGGATTTCGGCGGCCGATGCACTACCACCATTAATTAATACCACTATAGGAATATCGGTTAATTGGCCGGAACTATCAGCATAAAATGGTATAACTTGACCATCTTTAAATCTTTCTTCAACGATCATGCCACTACTAATAAACTCATTAGCAATTTTAACCGCCACATCCAAAAATCCTCCTGGATTATTGCGCAAATCCAAAACAATGCCTTGCACATTTTCAATCAACAAATTATGTACAATATCGTTAAATAATTTATTACTATCACTACTAAATTTAGTAATTTCAACTACTGCCAACCCATCAGCTAATGAATTTAGCTTAACACTAGGAATTTTTATCACATTGCGGACAATTTTGAATTCTAATGGTTGAGTTTCTTTCTCCCGATTTATAATTAATATAACCTCTGTACCACGAATACCCTGAATTAAATCTACTGCTTGACTTAAGGTTAGCCCCACAGTACTAATGCCATCAATCGCTAAAATTTCATCCTTGGGTTTAACGCCAGCTTTTTCAGCAGGAGAACCATCCAAAGGAGCTACCACTAGTAAACGATCACCAACATAATCAATTTCCACCCCCACACCTTCATAAATACCATTCAAATTAGTAAAGAAATCCTTGCTTTCTGCTGGTGTACTAAAAGAAGTGTAATGATCACCCAAAGAAGCTACTGCCCCTCTGATACTGCCATATAACAAATCTTTAAAATTAATATCCCCATAATATTTTTCATCTAATAATTGCACCACATCCGTGTATAGCATAAAATCTGGCTGTTTGGCTTGATAATTAAGAATATCGTTATGCCAGCTCACCCACATATTTTCTAGACTTATCCGTTGATAAGCACCATGAGTAAACCCTGACCAGTAACCTAACCCAAAAATAAATAAAAACCCAGACAGAAGTAGCATTGATTTGGGAAAATTATGATTTGGTTTAAGCATTTTCATCAGTTAAATAAGCTAATGGGTTACGTGCTTGATCTTGATACCATACTTCAAAATGCAAATGAGGGCCAGTTGTCAACCAGCCAGCTCCGGGTGTACCTGGTGTACCACCAGAACGCCCAATCACCTGCCCTCGCGCAACAAATGCTCCCGTACTGACAGAAAAACTAGATAAATGCATATACACCGTGGCTAACCCATTGGTGTGATTAATAATCATATAGCTTAACCCCCTAGCACCACCATCTTTAATCTTGGTGACTGTGCCATCATATGGCACTTTAATGGGTGTACCTTGAGGGGTAGCAATATCAATGGCATTATGTACTAAACCAAACGTTTTAGCATAATCAGCATCATGAAAAGTCGCTGTTATTCTTCGCGAAGTAATTGGCCAATATAAGACCAGATCTCCTACAGGTGCTTGTTTAGGCGTCGCTTTCAATAAAGCTGCAATTTCATTAGAAATAGCTTGCTGTTCGATTCTCGCTTCTTCTAACTTCTTTTGATAATCTGCCTCGCTTAATTTCAGATCTTTAACAATAACCTGTTTTGCACCTATTTGCACTTGCAAGCTTTGTTCTTCAATAATGCGCTGTTGTCTAATATCTAATAAACGAACATTTTTATCTTCTAAAACTGCTTTTTTCGTACCCAGCCCCTGCTTAATTTCTTCTAACGCGGCTATATTGGAAGTAATTTTGTTTTGGATATTATCGACTGACTGCACTCGGGACATAAAATCAGCCAAACTATTAGAGCCCAACATAATCTCTAATAAACTATCTTGGCTATACATATAAGAAGCCCTGATAGCTAATTTAAGACTTAAGCGCCGAGCCAAAGCTTCTTCCTCCAAATCAACTAATTCATGGTTGATTTTATTTTTTTCTAAACCAATCGTAACAATTTCAGTATCAATCCCTGTTAGAGCTAATTGTGAAGCTTCAATTTGTTGATCAAGCAATTTTACTTGATTATCTAAAGTTAGTTTTTGTTTTCTGACTTTTGCTAATTCCGCCTCTTGTTGCTCAATTTTTTTCTGAATATCTGATAATTCACCCTGTTTGTCGGATAACAAATCAGCGTTAACCATGCTAACGCTTGTCAGACAAACAGCTACTATTAAAACAATAATTTTTAACCATGCTGATTGTTTCATATCCGCAAATATCTCTTAGTAGATAAATAACTACTAACTGAACCAACTAGTATGCCAAAGAATAACTGAGAAACAAATAAACGCACGGCGAATAAATAGCCAAAATCACCAACGGTCTTACTGACTGATTGCCAAGACCAATAACTACTACCCAAAAACCAAACCAAACTTTGATACATTAATATAGTTAGACCAAAGGCAATCAAGGCTCCAATAAAGCCGTACAGCACCCCCTCTAATACGAACGGCCAGCGAATATACCAATCAGTCGCTCCAACTAGTTTCATAATTTCTATCTCTTCTTTGCGGGTAAAAATAGTAATTCTAATAGTATTAAAAATAATCAACAAGGCAACAATAAACAGAATTAAGCTAATACCCACATTGCCCAAAGCCAGCAACTTATTAATTTCGCGCAACTTACCTACAATTTCCTGACTTTTCTCCCAGCTTGTCGTAGCAATAATGCCATTCGTATCTTGTTCTTTAATTTGTTTGATAACTTGCTCCAACAAATCAGGATTAACTACTTTTACTTCTAGGCTAGCTGGGAAAAAACTAGCATCACCATCAATCGCTTCAATCAATTCTTGGTTATATTGACTACTGGCAACATATTTAGCTAAAGCTTCTTCTTGCGACACAAATTGGATTGATTTGATATTATCTAGAACACTACTTTTAGCCTGAAAACTGGTGATATCAGCCGCTGGTACATATTCCTTAAAAAACACCGCCACATCTATTTGGTTATTTATAGTTTGAATAGCTTGCCCAACTCCGACATTGAGACTCAAGAAAATCCCTACCAATAACAATACCTGCACCATAATAAATATTGCTACCAAACTTAGCCAACCGTTACGCCAGAAACCTTGCCAAGATGTTTTAATTACCCGTAAAAATAATTGCATAGTTTAATTTAAGCGATATTTACCATGGCGCCGATCACTCATAATCTTGCCATCTTTCATTGAAATCACCCGTTTACCAATGCCGTCAACGATCTCGCGGTTATGGGTAGCCAAAATTACCGTAGTACCCATCCGATTGATTTTGACTAAAAGCTGAGCGATATCCCACGCATTTTGCGGATCTAAGTTGCCAGTAGGCTCATCAGCAATCAGCAAACGCGGATGCAATACCAGCGCTCTCGCAATCGCCACCCGTTGGGCTTCTCCCCCAGATAATTCAGATGGAAAACTATTAGCTTTAGATTTTAATCCAACTAATTCCAGCATCTTCATAGTTTCAGACTTAATCACATCATCGCTGGACCCAGTTACTTCTAAAGCAAACGCCACATTCTCAAACACAGTTTTATTTTGCAATAATTTAAAATCTTGGTAGACCACTCCAATTTGCCGCCGATAATACGGGATATAAGCCTTTTTTAATAAATGCACATCCTTACCATCAATTGTTACTTGACCAAAAGTCGGATATTCTTCACAAGTTAATAATTTAATGATAGTAGATTTGCCTGCTCCTGATGGACCCACTAAACTAACAAATTCGCGCGGGAGTATAGAAAAAGTCCCCCCATCTAATGCGCGGACTGTCCCATAATGTTTAGTAACTCTATTAAACTGAATCATTTATATTGTCATCATTCTTAACTGACGAAGTATTCCTTACTTCGTCATCCTGGCCTCGCCCAGGATCGTATAAATTTATACGATTCCGGACACGCTCTTGCAGAGCTTACCAGAATGACGAACAGAATTCAGAATCTTATTTTTTATTACAAACTCATTATAATCCGCCTAACGCAACTTGTCTTTTAATTGCAAAATTACGCTATTAATAATTTCATCTAAATTGCCCTCTTCTAACACTTCTTTAACTTGTGTGGTGACAAAATCACTCCGATGATCCTTAATTTGATGATACGGATGCAGCACATACGAACGAATTTGATGCCCAAAATCTCCAGATTGATCAGACCCTTTAAGTTTGCGCTCTAAGTCCTCGTGTTTTTGTTGTTCTAATAAATACACTCGATGTTTTAAGATCTTCATCGCTACTTCCTTATTTTGAGTTTGTGATCTTTCACTTTGGGCTGACACAGATAATTTGGTGGGTAAATGGGTAATCCGCACAGCCGAATCGGTGGTATTGACCGATTGTCCACCATGGCCTGACGATCTAAACACATCCACCCGCAAATCTTTTTCTGGTAAATCTACTTCTGTAATTTCCCCTAAATCTGGAATAACTTCTACTAAAGCAAACGAAGTCTGGCGCAAATTTTGCGCATTAAATGGTGATAATCTCACTAACCGGTGTACCCCTTTTTCGGCTTTGAGCAAGCCATAGGCCATATCGCCCTCTACTTTGATGGTGGCACTTTTGATCCCCGCCTCTCCCCCAGCAGTTTGATCTACAATAGATGCCTTCCATTTGCGCCGAGCAATATATTTTAAATACATCTTTAACAACATCTCTGTCCAATCGGCCGCATCTACTCCACCCGTCCCGCTATGCAAGAAAATATACGCGTCTCGATGATCATTCGGCCCGTTCAACACTGTGGCCGCTTCTAGATTATCTAACCGCTTTTGCAATTCTTCTAATAACAACACGGCCGTTTCGTCCGTACTAGCAAAATCCTCGTCTTTCATAATATTGGCCAAATTACTTAGTTGGCCATCTATGTCATTCAATTCATCAAGAATCTTTTTATTCTTCTCAAACTCTAATGTCAGGGCCTGGGCATTATTTTGATCCTGCCAAAACTCTGTTTCACTCATCGCAGCAGTAATCTCTTTATTTTTTGCAGTTAATTCGGCCGGGTCAAAGATACCTCCGCAATCTAGCTAACTGGTCTAAGCCTTCTTCGACGGACAATTTTATTTCTTTCATACTTACATTCTACAAGAAAACCTCTCCCAGGAGGAGAGGTTTTCTCTAAATTGTTAATCGAATTGTTTGAATTTTAAACTTTGAAGAGAAACTTCTTAGACAGAATAGCCCCCACTAAAGCTGTAAGACCAGCAATGATCCAATCTACTGCTCCAGTATCGGTTAATGGGATATCATCATCATAATCAATATCACCAGTCCCGGCCACAAAGAGATCGTTGGCATATACCCAGAAAGAATTAATCTCTGATGCCCAAACATAGGCTTTGCCCTTAACTACTGCATTAGCTGGCACATTATTGTTAATTCTCACGCGAACAGTTAGGGTTTTAGTGTAGTTGTAATTAGCATAGAGCGTACCAGCATCCCAATTAATAGTTCTGCTATTAATAGTGGGGATACCCTCGTTCGAGCTAACTGATATAAAACTAGTGTATTGAGGTACTTCGAAAGTAGCATGCACATTAGTCAAAGCATTATTACTTTGATTAGTCACTTGTAGAGTGTAAGTAATAGTATCACCTTCATTAGTAGTGCCACCATTCTCGTCACTGGCAGTTAAGGTAGAAGTAAGACCATAATTGTTTTGGCCACCAGAGATTACTATATCAGCGTAATCTACTCTTTCTACCCCGTTACGATAAGCTCTCACCCGAACTACATCATTGTAAGTACCAATATTACCACCCGCTACAAAGTAGCCGTTTTGATCAATACTACCAATGTTACTCATTAAGCTCCAGCTATAATCAGCGGATACTGGACTACCGTAAGCATTGTAAGCTTGAGCGTTAAAATCAACGCTAGAACCGATATTTAGATAAGCCACACTTGGGGTGATCCGCACGGTGCTGATTTCACCACTAGGCTGATTGTTACCAGTTACTGTTACAGTAGCTAAGGCATAGCGGGTAATACCGCCTTGAGTTGCCTGCACCTGGACAGTTACCATGCCAGTATAATTAGGGGCGTAATATAAACCATTTTGATTAATACTACCGCCACCAGAAATTACCGACCAGCTATAACTAACATCATTGAATAATGGGTTGTTGTTATTGTCGTAAGCTTGGGCATTAAAATCGAACTGATTGTTAACACCCACACTAGTTGAATTGGGTGTAATTTCGACCCGCTCTAACAGATTTTGGGTTATTACATCATAGATAGCAACAGTGGCATAAGCGGATTTGGTTATACCATTCTTGGTACCTAACACTTGGATAGTATTGGCATAAGTGCCAGTTTCGTAACCAGCCGTAAATTTACCAGCTTGGTTAATCCAACCACCGCCATTTACAATCGTCCAATTAAAACTAACATCATTTAGCACTTGGCTATTTTGATCATAAGCCGTCGCAGTAAATTGATAATTACTGCCCGTTTGCAATTGCACCGCTGATGGATTAATTACTACGCTATGCAAAGTAGATTGAACTGGATTGCTTAAAACTGTGATTGCCGCATAATCTACCGCTGTATTACTAACATAAGTAGCTACTACTTTAATGTTGTTAGCATAACTACCAGGATAATTTCCGGCAGTAAACAAACCGTTTTGATTGATTGATCCAGATGAATTACTAATCACACTCCATTGGAATGAAACCCCTGTTAATACATTGCTATTTTGATCATAAGCTGTGGCAGTGTATTGGGTTTGCCCACCAATATAAACTGTAGAATTATCTGGTGAGATATTTACAGAAGCAATTACTTTCTGTTGTGGAGGCTGAGTAATATTAATCTGAACACTAACAGTATCAAGCAAAGATTTGCCAGCAAAAGATCCAGTCAAACCAATAGCACTAGGGTAAGAACCCGCTTTAGTACCAGCAGTAAAGAGACCAGTTTGAGTAATTGAGCCTACCTGTGAGGGAATATACTTGCCATCAATACCCCAGCGGAAACTAGTTTTATTAGTAATATCTTGGTTGTTCTGGTCGTAAGCTCTAGCTTGGAACTGTTTAGTTTTACCATTATCAATCGTAAAACTAGATAAAGCTAACCCTTGGGTATCTAAGATTTCTACCCGAGTTAAGATTTGTTGAGTAATCGGAGGAATAACGGTGCTGGTGTTAATCGTAACGCCAACTAAATCTATGTCAGACTTACCGTCAAGAGTACCAGTCAAACCAATAGCACTAGGGTAAGAACCCGCTTTAGTACCAGCAGTAAAGAGACCAGTTTGAGTAATTGAGCCTACCTGTGAGGGAATATACTTGCCATCAATACCCCAGCGGAAACTAACACTGTCCGTAACTTCAGTAGCGCCGACAAAAGCTCTAGCAGTAAATTGTTTGGTAGATCCCGCATCAGTTGTAAAGCTAGATATTGGCAAACTGCCTTGATAAATTTCTACTCTTAGATCATCTGCAACGGCATTGAATGGCATTAATGTAGCCGCAACAAACAAACTACCAAAAATAATTATGCCAAACTTGCGCCAATTTTTTAGCGCTTTGTTCATTCTGCGTAATCGATAATAAATACCCAAACTAAGACCTTTTAGAAACAACATTATCACCTCCTAAGTGAAATAAATTATAACCCCATCTCTAGCCGCTTCTTTACTCTATCATGGACAGGCTTGGGGGAAACCGTGTCCATGATAGAACAGAGAAACAACCAGAGATGGAGGCAGGAGCGACAGCTTTACGCTGTCCTGATGCTCCTGCCAAAAATTTTCCAGGTTATTCTGGTGCCAAGATAACATTAACTGTGAATACAGCTGGATTACCGACTGGCACACCGCCGAGCTCATATGACGCTTGAGTCGCGAATGGCGTTGCGCTAATCTGGTACTGGCCAGGGGAATAATACCAGAGTTGCCCCTGGCTTGGGGGATTACCGAGCGGAATCAACTCTGCCCCAGAAGGGCCAGAATCAATGTTCCAATACACCCACCCAACGCCATCGGGCAATGATTGCAAAGTCAAAACTGTGTAGTTTTGACCTGACGTCTCTGGGCAATAATAGGCAGTTGGGTTCGCATCCAACGGGAACAAATCCTTGTCTTGGGGAGGCGGATTCACCGGAACTCCAGTGTTTTGCCAGCCTCCATTCACGCAATCCCACCAGAAGCCACCGATGGCTTCTTTAACGGGATGTTCATCGCGACAATCGGGAGGTGGATTTACTGGACCTAGATTGGTCCAAATTCCATTCACGCAATCCCATTTATCGCCACCAACAATCTCCGGCGCATTGGGATGCAATTCCTCACAAGATTGTGAGGAATTACCGCCACCGGATGGCGGCAAAATAGTAACCGAGATTCGGACGGAAGCTCCGGACTCCCGGACTTTCAAAACCAAATAAGTGGACCCCAGTTGACCACCTATAATTGGGGATGCCTCGAGACGGTAAGTTCCGCCTCTTATACGGTACTGACCGCCAGTTAGTCCGATGTCGGGCATTTTGTGACCCGACGGGGCCCCCTCAATTGTTATATCGAGGGTGGAGTCCTGCGCGACAGGGCTCCAATTACCACCCATAGAAACGGTACGAAAATCGTACCTGATTTCCCATGGGGTGTTAACCCCTTGCCGAGCATACAGCTCGGTGATTTTTTGACCTCCGTCCGGGAGGTCAAGGACATACAGGCGATACTCAACCTGGGCCTGGGGGTCAGCATGATTCTGGTCAACCGGTACATTGACCGGACCAGACCCGCCGCCGCACCCAAGAGAAGAAACTGAAACCAAGAAAAGAACGAGGAAAGCCAGGACTAAAGCAGCCCCGGCGCGCGAGGTGTTAAAATTAGGCATTTTATTGCCTCCTTTGCCGGGGCTCCCGGCGCTACTACAGCTGCGCAAGCATGTAGAAGCTTTGGATCCTAATTCGTCTCGTCCGCAATTTCATTTATTTTGCAGACAGGATTCCAGTGAAGAGTGGGCTAACAACCAAAACAATGCCCCTTAATTTGATATCAAAGGGTTAATATAAATCAACTGTTAGACGTCCTCTGCTCCACCAGAATTCTGCCTGCAAACCACATAAAATAACCCCAAACTT
>JAZDHT010000018.1:0-20414 GCA_043805615.1 Patescibacteria group bacterium
AATTTATTTCAGGATCTTGTTTTGTTTGTTACCTTTAAAAAACAGCTTATCTTAAACGGCTCAACGAAGAATGTCGTTGAGCCGTTCCAACCTTCTACTATCCCGTCATCCTGAGCTGATGATGTTTTCCTTATATCGTCATTCTGGCCTCGTCCAGAATCGTATAATTGATTCAGGATCTATCTGATTTATAATAAGCTTATCTAAATGGGGCGTAGCCAAGTGGTAAGGCAACGGGTTCTGGTCCCGTGATCGTAGGTTCGAATCCTTCCGCCCCAGCCAGTCTTCGCTACATTCGTAGCTTCGCCTGGCTTTGCCACATAGATTAATAAAAAAGCGAAGACTGTGTCCTGCGTAGCCTTTATGGCGAAGCATGGACCAAGGCATGACAAGTTATTTTGCCCGAGAGGGATAATAATGAAACTAAAGAAAAAACAATACAATTATTTAGTTTATTTGTATGCACGGATATCCATTTCATTAAATTAGTTACCCTATACAGCTATACGGCAGTATAGTATTATTTAGTATTCCCGCAATCTTGAAATAAGGAGATCAATGATGGACAGAAACAACAACATGGATACTGTCAACGCTTTAGCTTCTGCTCTCACAAGAGTTAAGGATGATATCGAGAACAAGGATGGTAGCGACGCTCTGGGTATTATCTCAAGAGCACTTGAGGGTTTAGAAACAGCCAAATGTCCTAAATGCAAAGGTGAAGGTTATTACGATGTCTCCATGGGCTTCTATCGGGGGAACATGGAGAGTGTTGGGTGTGAGGAGTGTAATCATACCGGGGAAAGGTACAAAAAGACTGGTGACAAATGGGTCGAGACTAAGCTATGACAGTAGACTATCTGAACATTGTAATTAAGCCGGTGAAATTCCGGCTGTTTTATTACCCATATCCCTTAATATTTCTCTAACATCTTCTACTAGCCCCAGCCATCTAAAAAGTGATAAGTAGCAAACGGCTCACCGATGAGCCGTTCAAAATTGGTCTATACAAATATACAGCTTTCCTGTACTCTAAAATATCCCTGTAATTTTGAAAACAAAGGAGGTAAATACCGTGAATGATAGTTCGCAATTGTTGACTTTTTATTTACCCGTCCTGGTGTTTGTCAGTCTAATTATATTTATCTCTTCGGTCATAAAGTCTCGAGGAGGTAGCAAGTATCAGGCAAGACTCCTGGAGAATAAAGACGGATTCAAACCTTGTCTTACTCATTACGAAGGAGATAACTTTGATTTCAGTTTAGAATTTCTCCGACAAACAGGAATGTATATTTCTCGTGATGCGATCGAGGTCAGAAATCCGACTGGAACGATGAAATCCGATTGTGGTCACCAGAGCCCCAGAATGTTCGAACTCCATTTTCTTGGAACTGGCTATCAGGTAAAAGGAGATAGAAAATGCCCTGATTGCGCGATTGAATACCTAGTTTCTCATGGTATTCGCTGTGCATCCTGTGGATTGCCTATTCTTCCTGGTGCACCAATTGCCCGATATAACATTGTCGGGTCTCACAAACCTTGGACATGTTACATCTCTGAGGAAATGGATGGAAGAGTATCAAGAAAGACGGTTATCGGTTGCCTACGATGGGATTGCTGTGATACTGGAGCATATTTTTCAGGTCATTGGACAGAAGAAGGATTTGCGCCAGCCTTCGGACATGGTGGGAATGCTCTTGATGAATGTTATTACACAAAAGAACCGGTGATCACGAATCCTTAAATCTCTAATTTGTACTTTCTATTAACACCCCAGCGGGGTGTTTTTCTTTTACACAAAAAGTTCTAACATCCTCTACTAGCCCCAGCCAGCCAAAAAATCTTTCTCATATGATATGCTGGTCTTGAGGAATTAACTTAGCTTTCATGAAAAAAATTACCATAATTAGCCTTATCTTAGTTGGTATTATTGGTGCTACGGTAGTTTGGGCACAATCTTTTTCTGCTGGTACATCAACTAATCAACCGACATCTAATACAATTACCAACAATCAGGCTGTAATTACCGTACCACCTAGCATATTGAGTTCGATTAAAACTATTACCAATAAAGATGCTAACATCAAACGGGTGGAGATAAAAGATGATCAAATTATCATGGATTACCAAGAATCCACGAAAATTTTGGGCATCTTCCCAGCCAAATTTAATTTACGCATTATTACTGATGCAGTTAAAAAACAGGTGAACCTGATGCGCCCGTGGTGGACAATTTTTGGTAACACTCGCGTGGGTCAATTATTACAGAATATCCGAAATAACCTTAACACAACCGAGTTAAACAATGCTAGTAGTCAAAACACTAAGATCATTCAGACCATCAGTAATGTTTTACGCAAATCAGATTAAAATTTTAAATCTTATAATAAAGACTATGAATCCCGTTAAAGACAGGAGCCATTGAGTTTCGTTGAGTAGCAATATGAATATTAATTTAACTAACATTATTTCCAACCATTTATCATTAACAAGAGTAATTTTTGTCTCTAACGGGATGAATAAAATCCCTATTCTTTTGTTTGGCATAGTGGCAATTATTTCTCTAACCGGATGCGGTACAGCCAAATCTCCAACTTCAATTAATGGTATCTCCAATACCACTTCGGTTGATGATTTAGTTATGATTAAACAAGCTCTGGTAGAAAAAACTAGCTGGCCAGCGGATCAGACTACTGTGAGTGTGTTACAAAATACAGGTGATCATGCCCGAGGCGGAGTAACTTTTTCTGATGCCAATGGAGCAGAAGGTGGGTATTGGTTCGCTGTAAAAACCGAGGAAGGAACTTGGCGAATTGTATTAGATGGTAATGGCACTATCTCTTGCGATAAAATGCGAGATGAAGGCTTCCCCGAGGCCATGATCCCTGACTGCGCCTAAAAATATCGCCCAAGTAATTTTGTTAGTGATATAAAGTAGATATTGAGTTATTGCTTCTGGTAGCATATTATTATAGTACTACCTTTAAGGAGGTGCACTTTGGATAATCCAAGAGAACGGATAGATATTGGCACAATCATCTTTTCTGCCGCAGACATCGCTACGGTTTGTGGCATATTAAAGGACACTAATCCTCTGCACACAAAGGACAAGCCAGTAGTGCAATTTTCCATGCTTTTAGGTGCCGTTGCCGGGCTAGCCTATCAATGGGGCCTTAAACAAGACTGGTTCAAAATAGCAATAATTACAGAATACAAAGCTACCCACGGCAAAAAACCAGCAAGAGCAGACTGCAAATATTGTTGCCAGGCAAATTTTGATCAACCTAATGGGATCGTTTACTTCCAGGTTATTGATTCGGAAAAAGAGAAAGACAGTCCTCAATACCTTATTCTTGAAGGAGAACTTTACGTGAGATTCCGCTAATAACCTATCTACCTGCTATATTCAATATCAAGATAAAATGCCGGCAATCACCCTACGAATAAAATCGTGGGGTGTTTTTACGTTAATTTAAATATACAAATGCATCCCGTATAATAAAGCTATGGGTAAAATTTATTGGTTGTTTTGTGCCATTATCTTATTATTACTCGGGGCAAGCTGTTCCATACAGGATATCAATAGTCTCTTGGAACAATTCATTAAGCCCCCAAATTATTTGCGTATGACCAAAAGCCCTGAGGCCCTTTGCTCAGCTAATGGATATGCTACCACCTATCATACCTACAATGTAGACATAGATTTAACGGATCGTGAGGTAGGTATTTTTAACAATGACCTGATTAGCCTTGATGATGAAAGTTTACTTAAATTCTCTGCGGGGATCTGGTGGGAAAATTGCAAACATGGACCTTATTGGGATAACCAATCTTGTTGGGCTTATTTCTTATCTAATAATGCAAAATACCCAGGATGGCATAAATATTACCCAGACGGAACTACAGATTCGCCTAATGTCGTACCTGGTGATGAAATATTCTACGTACCCCCATTAATCAAACAATGGGGTTACCCGTTAATAAATATTCCTACGAACATGACTCAGCCTCTAGATTATACGAATAAAATAAAAATTCCGGGTGATTTTGCTGTAAACAATTACAGCGCTTTAGAGCAAATCCAAGATTTGGATTGTCTAGAAGGTTTGGTCATCCCCGCAACCTTTCCCTATAATGCTTCACCTTCTCCGGGGCAACCTCTGCGTGCGCTACCAGCACTCTCTTTTGGACCAAGTATTTTACTCAGTACTTATCCGGTGATAGATTTAACACCATTATCAAATCTAACCAATCTGCGCGTTCTGTATATCAATAATATTCGCATAGAGTCCCAGCAAAATAGCAAAAATACCAATAAGGTCCGCATTGTACCAATTGAAAATGGCACTACCCGAAAAATGGATTACTCTGCCATATCTGAATTAAATGAATTACGGGTATTATATATGCAAGATACTGATGCAGAAAGAATTAGTTTTCTTAGTGCTTTAACAAACCTGAAATTATTAGACTTGAGTTGGAATAATTACATAGAACAAATTGCACCCATACTATGGGTGCCTCAATTAGAAAAGCTTTATTTACGTTTTATCCCCCAAATTGATTTAAGTACAACTGCTAGTCTTGAATTAGGTGACCAGGGTAAACTAAAAATTAAACAAACTCCTTTCCTTAAATTAGAAGAAATATCCTTAGAAGGGACTTCAGTTGAACGCATTGATGCGTTCAAAATGGCACCCGATTTGCAGATTATTGATTTGTCTTCAGGACTTTGCACTGCCGATACGGGTGGGACTATCGCCGATCGGATGTTATGTCGATTAGCTCAAATTGATTTGGCTCCATTTAATATAATTGATGGGATTAAACAATTAAAAATTTCTGGCAGATATATTACACAAAATGATTGCTATAATTTAAATCAACATCTACCCAATACAAAAATTACCTGCGCCCCCGATCCGAGAACCGATTAAAAATACACCCAAAAGTGGCTTGGGGTTGGATTGGCTTATAGGAACCAGACTGACTATAAATTACTGACAGAATAAGCTTGAGCTACACTCACTGATGGGTAAGTTTTGGTCATCGCCTGATTGGATTTGGTCTGCAAAGACACCATTACTGAAAAGGCTATAAACAAAACCACCAAACCTATTAATAACCCCGTACTGCACTGATTAACCCCAGACTGGCCTTTTGGTACTAAACTGATAGCAAAATCATTATGTATCATATGTTTGTGTTTATTTTTACTATTATTTCATTGTACCATATATTTTCTTTTTAGTCAACACTTTTTAGCCACCCATAGGATCTATCACCCCTACTATAAAATCGCAATAGATAAACAGATAAAGAATAAAGCTCCTCTGCCTACTATACCTGCTGAAATTTCTGGTTACTCTTTTAAAAAGAGCAATTGAAACAATTTGGACAAATCAGGTAATGATATTATGATAAATAGTCAGATACAGTAATCTCTAAACCCAATAGATGTGGGTAGGCCGGCTGGGAATAAATTAACAGGTTAATTGAGAGGTGCAATATGTTACAGGTTGGAGACAAGGCCCCAGATTTTTTACTCAAAGGTTATCTAAAGAATCGCATTAAAGATTACAGTCTAAAAGAATTCAAAAACAAATGGATAGTACTATTTTTCTATCCAGCAGATTTTACTTTTGTGTGTCCTACCGAGATTACTAGTCTTAATACCAGAGTGGAAGACTTCAAAAAAGTTAATACCATCATTCTTGGAATCAGTGTAGATGGAATTTATGCTCATCAAAAATGGGCAGAAGAATTAGGGGGGTTAGACTTTACTTTATTAAGCGATTTTCATAAGCGCACCAGCCGAGACTACAATGTTTTAGTCGAAGATGAAGGCATGGCTCTAAGAGGTACTGTTGTCATTGATACTGAAGGTGTTATTAGATCTATGTCAGTCTCAGACAACGATATCGGTCGCAGTACTGACGAACTCTGGCGGGTAGTTAATGCCCTACAAACAGGTAAAATGTGCCCAGCCAATTGGAAACCTGGAGACGCCACTTTGTAAGCATATTTGACTGGGGAAAACTTTCTCCTATACAAAGGAGGGTATAGGAGTTAAAATTAAATTATTAGTATATTCGTTAATCAGGAGGTTGTATGGCTTATAGTCACCGTAATAGCAAGGGGAACACCTACTTCTTGCACAGCAAGAATGTAACCCTGAAGGGTGGACGCAAGCAGAATATTTATTATTTTGCCAAAGTTGCCGGAGAATTTGCCGTAGATGAGATCCCAGCCGCTTACAAAGTAATTGAAAGTGCTCGTACTGGTTTGCCAATCCTGAAAAAAAAGTAATTTTGCGTTTCGCAAAATTATCCTGAGCCTGCCTGCCCGTCCGTAGCCTTGGCGTAGGAGGGTCGAAGGATCTCCAAAATAAATCTGATTTCAATAAACTAAGATCGCTCCATAAGGAGCGGTTTTAGTTTAGCTTTTTATTGTTAATATCGGTTTTTGGTAGCGCCACGGGGAATCGAACCCCGGTTACCAGGATGAGAACCTGGCGTCCTAACCTCTAGACGATGGCGCCCATAAATCAACGCATTTATTCTAACGGATATTTTACAGAAACTAAAGATGGTGGTTCAATAGCTTATGATATAAAACAAGAATTTTTAATCTATGCAAAGATAGTCTGATAAAATGAAATTACTATGGAACGTTGTCCCAACACATTACCACCCCCAGAAAAACCCCCATCAGAATCAACAGATCCAATCGAAGACCAATCAGATCCTGATGCTTGTTGGGATATACCACCAATAATTCGTCCTGGAGAAAAACAACTTCCTAATCCATCAGAAGAATGGCCACTACCAGAAAATCCCAAATTATAGCTGGTTATCATGTATTGGTAGCCGGTGGGCTACACAAAGCTTTCACGGAAGCTAAATTATTAGATTGCGACGTTATTCAAATTTTTGTCAGCAGCCCACAGATGTGGCACACAGCCGTGGTTTCAGATAAAGAAATCGGCTTATTTAAAGATGCTTGGGAAAAATCCAAAGTCCAGCAAGTTGTCGTCCACGCCGCCTATTTGCCTAATCCATCCAGCCATAAAACAAATTTGCGCAATTTAAGCTTAAAAAAACTTAAAGACGAAGCTAAAATAGCTTACGAGATAGGAGCTGATGGATATAATTTTCATTGTGGGAGCAACCAAAACAGTAACGAGGAGGGGATTAAAACAACCATTTCAACTCTTAATCGTTTAGCAGAATTAACTGATGAAAAATGGCCGGTGAAATTAATTATCGAGAATGATGCAGGGGCAGGAAACCGCATTGGGGACACCATAGAAGATCTGGCCGCCATATGGCGAGGGCTAACTAATAAGAAGCGGTTTGGTTTTTGTTTAGATACCTGCCATATGTTTGTTTCTGGCATAGAATTACGTACCCCAAAAGCAATTTCCCAATTAATGGAAAAATTTGATAAACTAATAGGTCTGAAGCATCTAGAGTTCTTTCACATAAACGATGCCATGTTTGATCTGGGCTCCAAGAAAGACCGCCATGACAATATTGGTAAAGGCTTTATTGGAGAAAAAGGCTTCAAAAACCTGTTAACTAATTCTGAAGTTAGAAAAAGGCCACTGATTTTAGAAACTCCTCGGACTGGCGATCCTAAATTAGATGTCAAAGACATCCGCTTATTGCGTAAATTAGCAGAATGAATCCCGTTAGAAATAGCAGAACGAACAATGCTAGCGGGATAAACAGACATCATGTTAAATTAGTATATTAGTTCTCGCTATGGCTCGAACCATAATATTCTTCGAGCGCAGTGAGAAGTTAACCTTTTTAAATTAAGAAGTAATTTCTAACGGGATGAAACTTTGGGATATGTCTGATATGTATGCGTTGATCAATGAATATCCGCGTCAGTTTGAGCGGGGTTTTCGTATAGCTGAACAAATTAATTTACCAAAATCCACTATTACCAATGTAATCATCACGGCAGTTGGTCATGATGCGGCTGTGGCAAAAATTGTCTGCGATTTGTTTGAAGCAAATATCACTATCCCCATCACTATTAAACAAGAACTGGCTGATGCCAAAACAGTAACTAAGCAAACCTTAATAATTAATTTGGCGGTTACTTATTACCCAGAAGAAATGGTTAAATTAACCAAAAAATATTATGTCGATGGGGCTAAAATTATTACTATAACTACCGGGGGAGAACCAGAGATATTCGCCCGCGACAGACAGCTACCTTTAATATTGCTGGATGATAGTTTATCGGAGTGGAAATTTCGCATGGGTAGTGGTTTGATTATCGCTATTCTAACCCATGTTTTAACCCACTATGGCATCTTACCCCAACAAACCCGTTCACATATGCTACAGACAACTACAAAGCTTGATGGAATGTATTTAACTAAACTAGGAGAAAAGATTGCTAAATTTATGATAGCTAGTTCTGTTTCGTTGCTTTATACCCCAAGTCATTGTCTAGGGTTATCTCATTTAATCAAAAATTTAACCAACACATTGCTACAATTACCATGTTTTGTTGGTTTATTATCTGATTATAAATATAGTGAAAATTATGGATTTTCGGGCAAAAATTGGAACAAATTCTTTGCTTTAATCATCCAAGATAATGACACAGCTAACAATCCCGCAGTATTAGTGCAAAAACAACTCAATGCCAGAAAAATCGATTCATTTATTTGGAAGTTAAA
Source organism: Patescibacteria group bacterium (assembly GCA_043805615.1). Lineage (GTDB taxonomy): Bacteria > Patescibacteriota > Kazan-3B-28 > Kazan-3B-28 > UBA10110 > UBA10110. Next base: position 8,702 of record JAZDHT010000018.1, read on the forward strand.
TGGCCAAAATAAATTAGAAAAGTCTTTGTCTACAATTATGCTGTTCTACTGGGCAATCTACTGGGCACTAAAAACTCGTGACTAGAGTATGTTCTACTACACCTATGAATTGCTTACTGAGAGATTTCTTGATTAAATAAAAGAGTTACTAGAATAATTTTTATTTATGGAAAACGAAATTGTAAATACTATTACCAATAAAATAACTGAAGAAGCCACTAGGGGATTCTTCGAAAGAATATTTGAACTATACAATTCCTTTATTATCATCTTTCCTGACCAATACCAATGGGTAGTTTCGGCGATTATATTCTTTGCTGTGGCTGGATTTATGTGGAATTTAATTAAACGCAACTGGCTTTGGTTGATTCTATTAGTCGTCGTCTTCCCAGGTGTGTTGCCAATTCTACAAAATATCTTTAACTCTTTATCTCAGATGTTCACCGGTAAGTGACGACGTATTCCTTGTTTCGTCATCCTGGCCTTGACCAGGATCGTATAGATTAATTCATACGATTCTGGAGTCGTTTTACTCCCCAGAATGACGGGAAGTATATGTTATGATGAAAAAGTAAAAAATAGATAGTATGGAACGGGTTTTAGCCAAAGAAGCAATAACACAAATCGGTCAAACCATTACTCTAAAGGGTTGGGTGCATAGCATCCGCAATATGGGGCAGATTGTGTTTATTGATCTACGAGATGTAACTGGTTTAATCCAGGTAGTTTTTGATGATAAAAATGCTAAATTAGTGGAGAATATCAAGCCAGAGTATGTTGTTGCTATTACTGGCAAAGTAGTTGAACGGGGAGAGAAGTATTACAACCCCAAATTAGTTACTGGCAATATTGAAGTCCAAGCAGAAAGTTTGGAAATTATCAGCGAAGCCGAAACTCCGCCCTTTGAGATAGATCAAGAAAATGTTACTAACGAGGAAACTAGATTAAAATATCGCTATTTAGATTTGCGCCATGAACGCATGAAGAATAATCTCATTCTTCGACACAGCATCATTACTTATATGAGAGAATTTTTGAATAAGCGCAATTTTATTGAAATTGAAACACCCATTATTACTTCCACTACACCGGAAGGCGCCAGAGATTATTTGGTCCCTTCACGCATTTACCCCGGCAAATTCTTTGCTTTGCCACAAAGCCCCCAACAATATAAACAACTACTAATGGTAGCGGGATTAGACCGCTATTACCAAATTGCTAAATGTATGCGCGATGAAGATAACCGTGGCGACCGTCAGCCCGAATTCACTCAATTAGATTTGGAAATGTCTTTTGTAGTAGAAGAGGACATTCTGCAACTCACAGAGGAATTATTTACCTCTATGATCAAAGAATTATTCCCCAACAAAAATATCACCCAAACCCCTTGGCCAAGGCTAACTTACAAAGAAGCCATCGAAAAATATAAATCCGACAAGCCAGATCTGCGCCAAGATAAAAATAATCCGGATGAATTGGCTTTTGCTTGGATTGTGGATTTCCCCCTGTTTGAAAAAGATGCCAAGACGGGCAAATTAGCATCCTCTCATCATCCGTTTACGTCCATAAAACCAGGTGAGGAAGCCAAATTGGACACCGATCCTGAATCAACCACCAGTAGTTCTTATGATTTTGTGCTGAATGGCCACGAAATTGCTTCAGGCAGCATAAGAATCCACGACCCTAAAATATTAGTCAAAGTATTTCAAATTTTGGGTATTAACGAGGCAGAAATCCAAGACAAATTCGGACATATGTTAGAAGCATTTAAATATGGTGTGCCACCGCATGGTGGAATTGCTCCCGGCATTGATCGACTAGCGATGATTTTGGCCAATGAGCCCAACATTCGTGAAGTGATTGCTTTCCCCAAAACCGATAAATCTCGCGACCCGATGATGAATGCTCCTCGCGAAGTTGATGCCAATACACTAAAGGAATTAGGACTAAAAATTATTAAATGACGATGTCTACCTTGCATCGTCATCCTGGCCTCGACCAGGATCTTATAAGATTCTGGATGCATCTGCCAAAGGCAGATTTACCAGAATGACGGGAAGTAAAATAAATGAAAACAATTGCGATTTTATTAGTAATGTTAAACTACCTCACTGGCTCATCAGCGCTAGTTAAAGATAGTTTATGGGGGATACTCACTGACCCGCAAACTTATTCTCTGCATGCTCTGGCATCTCAATTTCTAAAGCCAGAACCAGTTCGCGATGTTTTTTATTCTAACCCAGAAATCAAAGCCACTGGCGCTATTGTGACCGATTTGGATACCGGGAAAGTTTTATATTCTAAATCGGCTGATGTTCAGTTAGCCATGGCCAGTATTACTAAGATAATGACAGCAGTGGTAGTTTTAAATAGCAAATCCGATCTTAATGAAGTATATATTGTGCCAGAAAAAGCTACTAAAATGACTGGTTCACAAATATATTTACTAGCCAATGAAAGGATGACTATCCGGAGTTTACTGCAAGGAGCATTGATTGGATCTGCCAATGACGCGGCTTACACTTTGGCTTACAACACCGCAGGTAGTGAAGAAAAATTTGTTGAATTGATGAATAATTATACCGATTTTTTAGGGTTAAAAAATACTCATTTCACTAATGCTTGGGGAGCTGATGATCCTAATCATTACTCTTGTGCAAGAGATTTAGCTAAATTAACTGGCATAGCTTTACAAAATGAAATTTTTCGTAATATTGTCGCTACTGAAAAAATCGTTATTACTGATATAACTGGCAAATTAAAATATAGTTTAGAAAACACCAATAAATTAGTTGGCAAATATATAAATATTATTGGGATTAAAACTGGTACTACTGATAATGCTGGTGAATCTTTAGTGGTAGCAGCTAAAGGGGAGAGCAATCAAACAGTTGTAGCTGTGCTATTAAACAGTCCGGATCGATTTACTGAAGGTAAAATTCTATTAGATTGGGCCCTGAAAGCCTACAACTGGATCGAACCCCTCTAAGTAGTATTAGGAATCTGTCATCCTGGCTTGCCTGCCCGTCCGTAACTTTAGCGCAGGAGGGTCCAGGATCGTATAAATGACGATGTTTTCCTTGCATCGTCATCCTCGCCTCGTCGGGGATCGTATAAATTACTATACGATTCTGGATGCATCTGCCAAAGGCAGATTTACCAGAATGACAGGAAGAGACAACAAGAAAACTCTTTACAGGAGCTCATTTTTTTGTTATTTTGTGTTTGCCTGATTGTAAATCAGAGTATTGTACGTTATGGAGGTGCATCATGTGGTGGATCTATTTAGTGGGCGCAATAACGATGTTCGTTGCAATGTTTGTGCTAATGGCACTAAACAGCTCGGACTGGATCATCACCTTGATTGCTGGGATCTGGTTATTAAGCTCAACCAGACTGGCTTATCGTGAAGATCAGAAGCCAAAAATCTAAAAGCGCCTAGATTCAATGATGTAATCAAGTTCAAAACTATGAACATGCCCGGGAAGATACCGGGCATTTCTATATCAGAGTGAAATCCTTGAGTAATCCGCCAGCTGGCGGACAAAATGACGTAATATAAGAATATGGCAGATAAAATTACACAATCAAATTACATAGTGGCAATTGTAGGACGGCCGAATGTGGGCAAGTCCACTTTGTTTAACAGAATCGTCGGACGCAACCGGGCAATTTTAAGCGACATCCCTGGTACTACCAGAGATATACTATACGAAAACGTCACTTGGAATAGTTATAATTTTACTATTGCTGATACTGCTGGGATTGAAGATGATGCGCAATCTGATTTAGAAAAAGACATTTTTCTACAAACCCAAACTGCCCTAGCTGGTGCTGATCTAATTATCTTTCTAGTTGATGCCAGAGTAGGCTACCAAACAGAAGACATTAAATCGGCTAATTTAATTCGCAAACTAAGTAAACCCGTTATCTTGGCAGTAAATAAGGCCGAGGGCACAAAGTATGATAGTGCTCAACACGAATTTCACTCTCTGGGATTGGGCGAACCGATTTTAACTTCTGGTGTATCGGGTCGCGGAGTAGGCGATATCTTAGATGAAATAGTCAGCAAGCTTAAATCTTTACCCCAAAAGATCTTAAAACAAGCTCAGGATGACAAAGTAATGATTAGAGTAGCTATTATCGGCCGACCTAATGTGGGTAAATCTACATTAATTAATAAGCTATCAAAAAAAACATTATCTTTAGTTAGTAATGAACCAGGTACCACCAGAGATGTAGTACACACTATTCTATCAACTGATAATTTTAATATTGAATTTAGCGACACCGCTGGGTTGCGTCGTCGAGGTAAAATCGAAAAAGGGATTGAAAAAATTAGTTCACTATTAGTCTTGAAGGCTGTCAGCAGAGCAGATATAGTACTACTAATTATAGACGCCAACGAAGGAGTTTTGGCACAAGATCTGCATATTGCCCAAATTATCGAAGAGGCAGGCAAGGGTATGATTTTAGTCATCAATAAGTGGGATGTAATAGAAAAAAATTCCAGTATTACTAGCGAATATGACAAATATTTAGAATATAAATTTACTTTTATGTCTTGGTTACCCAAAGTTTATATCTCTGCTTCTACTGGCCAACGCACCGACAAGATTATTAGCAATATTGAAATGGTGTGGACTGCACTACAAACAAGAATTCCTTCCAAAGAACTTAATAATTTAATCGGTAATGCCGTCATTAACAATTCACCAAAAGGAAAACGCAAACCACCAAAAATTTATTTCTCTAGTCAAATATCAGTAAATCCGCCCACTATCAAATTAAAGGTTAACTATCCCGAAGAATTGCATTTTTCTTATCTGCGTTATCTTGAAAAACAACTTCGCCTAAAGTATCCCATGACCGGCGCCCCCATGCGTTGGCAAATTGTTAAATCTTCCTCTAACCCCAACCCCTCAGAGACAAATTAATTAACAGCATTGACCACAGTGCAGTTATGCTGTATTTTGGTAGTTGTGTCGATTGGGTAAATTTTCCGGATTGACCAAAGAATGCCTGAAATACCTGATCTTCGCGCCATTTGGGCTGAAGAACCAGGCAAGAGCGCGGATTTATTCGCGCTCTTTTTCATGGTATGATCAAACTAGTATATCCTAAATTAGGAGTTATTATGGCCAATAAACCATTAGGTAAGGTGACCCACTACTACGATAAGATCGGAGTAGCAATTATTGAATTAGTGGATACCTTAAAAGTAGGTGATACCGTAAAATATATGAAGGGTGATGATGAAATTGCCCAAACCATTAATTCGATTCAGATCGAAAAAACACCTGTTGACTCTGCTGATAAAGGTGCTATAGTTGGGGTCAAAGTTGAAGATCCTATTAAAGAGGGTACCCTAATTTCTCACGCATAATCTCATTTATCTAACCTAATATGGAAATCAGACCCATTCGGGATATTTTTCGCGTTAACTCACCTGACCGCAAACCAGCTATTATTAGGGGAATCATCACATCTCGGAGAAGCCAAGATACCTACGACCAATCGGATGCTAGTGGACACAGGAGAAAACGAAGAGGAGAACAACAGGATACCATTGAGATTAGTCAGGCATACCAAGATGCTCGAGAAGCTTATAATCAAAATCCCGAACAAAAGTGAAATTAATTGTGGGATTGGGTAATCCTGGATCTAAATATGCCAGAACCCGCCATAACATTGGATTTATGGTGATAGATGAATTAGCTAAAAAATTAGACTTGAAATTTATCGCTAACAAAAGTTACATTGGTGACTGGGCCAAGAATGAATCAGTTGAACTCATTAAACCCCAAACCTTTATGAACAATTCTGGTTCATCAGTAAGCAAAATTGTCCAAAAACATAATCTGCTACCACAAGATATTTTGATAATTATGGATGATATAGATATAGAATTAGGCAAACTGCGTTATCGCACAGAAGGCAGTAGCGGGGGACACAAAGGAATGCAATCTATTATTGATGCCTTAGGAACTAATGAATTCGCTAGATTAAAAATCGGCATCGGTCGGCCACCATTCGGTGTAGAACCCGACGAGTATGTTACTCAAAAATTTACCCCAGAACAATTAGCCAAAATAATAGCTACTATCCCAGAAGCCATCAAAGTAATTAAAAACCAGTTTCTCTGTTTGTAGTATCATCCCAGTAAATCCCGGCATTGGAGCCCGAATGTTACGAATATATAAAATTCCTGTTGCGTAGCCTGTTGTCTATTAAGGCGAAAGCAGTAAAGGAATTTTATACAATGAGTAGTGAGGGCGACTGACGGAAGCTTTTACGCCACTTTTCTGGAAAAGTGGCAAAGAAGAAATAGCAACCCCTAAAACAAAAAGTGGGCAGAACCCTGCCTGCGTCACCCAAGGAGGGGAGGATGAAGTCGCAAGCAGGACTCTACCTGCTTTCCCGGCCCTACTGATCGGCCAATCCAGCCGAACAAACAGTTAATTATAGCATGGATTTTCTCAACACTACCTAATATTTAATTATAACACATAATAAATATAGTGTCAAGTATAAAGTGGATACGGTTCTAGCTGATGTCTTAGAAAAATTCTCTGCTCTGGATGCATATAAGTCTCTTATAAAACATCCCCGCAAAGAGAAAATTAATATCACCGGATTAAACAATCTAGGTAAGTTATTATTATTGACCGCAACTAGTCGCGATCTTAAGAAAAAATTGGTTTATGTCGTCAAGAATGAGAGCGAACAAACCAGTTTGGCTCATAGCTTAGCTGAATTGAATACAATCCCTATTTATACTTATCCGGATCTGAAATCAGAACAAATCAACCGTCAACAATATATTCAAAATCTACAAATTCGGGCTAAAGCTACAGCCGCCTTCAAAACTAATAGCCCTGGGTTATTCATCTTCCCCACGCAAACTTTAATTGAACCACTAACTAACCCCGCTCATTTAATGAGTTTGGAGATTAATTCCACAAAAAATCCGGAAGAAATTTTGGCTAATTTAATTGCTGGAGGATATGAACGTCAACAAAAAGTTTTTCAGGCTGGAGAAATCGCTCTAAGAGGTGGCATTTTGGATATCTATCCAGTTAATTCACAATATCCTATTAGATTGGAATTTACTGGTAATCAAATTACTAAGATAATCACTTTTGACTCAATTGATAACCGCACTATCAAACAGCTTGATCAAATTGATATCAGCGGACTTAAAAATGAAAAAATGAGCAACTACTTGTTGGATGTAGTAGAAGCACACCCAACTGATTATGTACTTATTTTCAACCAAGCTGATGAATTATTCCAATTGCTTTATGAACTCTATCAAGGCAATTCTTCTCATGATAATGATATTCTGACAACTATCAGTAAACAACTTGATAAATTATCTGCTTGGCAGTTGGTTAGTATCAGCGAAAACAAAAAAACCATCCGATTTGATTTAACTGATGCACCATTATTTGCTAATGATCTTAGTCGATTATCCGTTGCACTAACTAAATATACTAGCAAAAAATGGCAAGTGTTATTGGCAACTAATAAACCCGAACAACTCACTCCCGCTCTACAAGACCACAAAATTAAATACAGCAAAGACAAGACCGCTCCTGTGCGTCTTATTGATGCAACCCCATGGGATGGTTTTGCCAGCGCCGAAATGAAATTAGTTTTGTTAACTGATAAAGAAATTTTTGCTCCCTTGATCGAAAAATCTATCGCCGCTAGACCTACTCCCAAAAAACGACAATTGGCATTTTTGGCACAAATTGAAAAAGGAAACTATGTGGTGCATGCCGATTATGGCATTGGTAAATTAATTGATATCACCACCATGACAATTAATGGCGTAGCCCGAGAATATTTGATTATTAAATACGCTGGAGCTGACAAAATTTATGTGCCAGTTGATCAGATTGATAAAATTAGTAAGTATATTGCTCCAGTAGGGGAAAAGCCGGTTTTATCTAAATTAAATTCGCAAAGTTGGAAGCGCTTAGTTAGTCAAATTAAAAAAGAATCGCAAGAATTTGCCAAAGAATTACTAGATCTTTACGCTAAACGAGCCTTAAAAGATGGGATTGCTTTTGACAGCCCTGAATTTTGGGAAAAGGCTTTAGCAGATTCATTTGCTTACAAAGAGACTCCCGATCAAGAACAAGTCATTCAGGAAATTATTTCGGATATGGAACAACCAAAACCCATGGATCGATTACTTGTTGCTGATGTGGGTTTTGGTAAAACTGAAGTCGCCATCCGCGCGACATTCAAGGCTGTTACTTCTGGTTTTCAGGTAGCTGTGCTGGCACCGACCACAATTTTAGTTGAACAACATCTAAAAACTTTTACCGAACGCTTATCTCCTTTTGGAGTAAATATAGCGGCTTTGAGTAGATTTCGCTCCGCCACCGAACAAAAGAGGGTATTAGCTGGTTTGCGTACGCGCGAAATTGACGCAGTAGTTGGTACGCACCGCCTCCTCTCTAAAGATGTTAAGTTCGCCAACTTAGGATTGATCATTATTGACGAGGAACAGCGCTTTGGGGTGCATCATAAAGAAAAATTAAAAATGTTACGGGCGGAAGTGGATGTATTAAGTCTTACTGCTACTCCCATACCACGCACACTTAATTTGGCTCTATCTGGTATCAGAGATATTAGCACAATTGAAACTCCGCCCATGCATCGATTGCCCATTCAAACTACAGTTGCACCTTTTGATATGGACGCTGTGCATAATGCTATTTTGAATGAAATTAAACGTGGCGGACAAGTTTATTTTGTACATAATCGCGTTGCTACGATTGCCAGTATGACCAATAAACTTAAAGAAGTACTACCCGAAATACGATTTGTTTACGCCCATGGTCAAATGCCAGAACGCTTGTTGGCTAAAATCATGGAGGACTTTCGTAATAATCAGTATGATTGTCTGGTCGCTAGTACAATTATTGAAAACGGTTTGGATAATCCTAATGTTAATACTTTGGTTGTTGATAACTCCAGCCACTTTGGTTTATCTCAGTTGCATCAACTAAGAGGTCGGATTGGTCGTGGCAAGGTGCAGGCCTATGCATATTTCTACTACAACCCCGGCAAACTAACTGGAAAGGCCCTAGAACGCCTTAAAACTATCGCTGGGCATACCGAACTTGGTAGCGGGTACCAAATCGCTTTACGCGACCTGCAGATTCGTGGCGCCGGAGGAGTCTTATCCAAAAAACAACATGGCCACATCAGCGCTCTTGGTTTGACTATGTATACCAAGTTATTAAACCGCGCAGTAGAAGAATTAAAAACTGGTTATAAACCAAGGGTGGATACCATCACTGTTGATTTACCTATCTCTGCTTATCTACCTGCCAACTATATTGATAATGAAGCTCAGCGGATTAAAACCTACCAAGCCTTAGCCTTAGTTGAAACAGATAACGAACTTAAAGATGCTATCGCCGAAATAGAAACTAAATTTGGTAAATTACCCAAAGAAGTATCAAATCTATTTGAATTGATGGATTTAAAAATTACTGCTCTATCAACTCAAAAAATTACTTCAATTATGGCAAAGAACGAAGGGGGTATAAGACAAATTCCTGAGCAGATCATCACTATTAGCATCAACACCATCATCAAAGATAAATCTATATTAGCCACTTTAGAAAACTTAGGAACCAAGCTATCAGAAAAAACAATCAAAATTCCGTTATCTAAATTGGGAACCAACTGGTTAGCATCCCTCAAAAATCTCATCCAATTGTTAAAATAAAAAACAGGGCTTCACATAAGAAGCCCTTATTTTTGCAAAAAGTTCAATGCGATCTAAACACTTAACCCTCTTCAGAGTCACTAAGATTCAAGTCAGGAAAATATAGTGGTTTTTCCTCATCATCATCACTGTGGCTTGGGGCCACCGATTCTAATTCTTTCCTGATTTGTCTGAGAATTATGTCGGGTTGCCTTGCCAAAAACTCGTTGAATACAGCCATCGCATCGTCAACTGAAACAGTGCCATCACAACACGCATCGGTAAATATACTAGCAAAAGTATATGCTGATATACGTGCCGCTTCTTCAAACTGAGCCAAAAGAGCCCGTTCATAAACACTGCCCTCGTCAGGGTTTTCATCCAATCGCGTATCCTCCAATTTGGTTTATTATTTTGTCAAAGAAACAATTATTTATACTATTTCACTCAACCAGCATGTGGTCAATTAAACTGTTGACTGCCAGCTGATTTTTTAGTAGATTAAGCCCTTATGAAAAACACACGAATTTTATCTGTATTATTGGGGTTAAGCCTTATTTTTTGGCCCCAAGGTGTCGTTTTGGCAAGCACTCAAACTCAAACCCGTCATCCTGGCATCGTCCAGGATCGTATATCAGATTCTGGCCTACCCGTGCCGAGCTCTGACGGGCAGGAAGTCGCCCTAGAGGCTCCCCAGAATGACGAAAAGATAAATCTAGTAGTAATAAAGAAAGGGATTATTTTGTCTCTGCCTTTTGCAGTGGAGTCGCATTGGGAATCGGTTAGCCATGAAACTCCTGGCATAGTTTGGACCACTTCAATACCATCTACTGATGGACAAACAAGTAATCAGGAAATTAAATTTGGTATTGAAGATGGCAAATTTATCTCCACCAACCCCCAAGACACCTGGTTTGTTTATGGTTGGTTTGGTTCCATAGAAGCCATTACTAAACCATATAACATTAAATATCCCCAATGGAATAATAGACACAATGGTATAGATTTTGCCGGTCGGCTGGGATTAGAGATTATTTCAGCTAGTAGTGGGACTGTGACTTTCACTGGTAATAAAATAGGGCAAACTATAGAAATTGATGCCGGAAACAATTATTTAATAACTTATGGGCACCTGCAAGACATAACTGTCAGTGTAGGGGATAGAATTAATGCTGGAGATTTAATAGGTCATTTAGGCGCTACCGGAACTATAAATCCCCATCTTCACTTTGAGATAGATAAAATTGAAAATGGCTATAAAACAGCCATAAACCCATTAACTTTATTAGAAGCTGATTGGGGCAAAGCAATAATACCAGATGCTGATGCCAATCGTTTCTATGCCGGACCTGCTGACCCAAAACTTCAACCAAATTTCACCTGGCAACAAAAACACAGCCATCAAATAGGGGATAGAATAGAGGAAAATCAGCTCCCAGAGCAAAAAACATTGACAGAGTGGTTGTTTTTGGTATATTTGAATTATTCCTGAATCAAATTTGACAAAAAGGAGATGTAATCAATGATAATAATGCTCGAAATTATCAAGGTGCCACAGTCAGAAAAGTCGATTTATGGGTCTATCCACTTCATTAAAAAAGTGGAAACAGAACATCTGCCCCGAGTAGGTGAACTCATAACCTATTGTGATGATCAGGGGGAACCACTGTTTACCAAGCAGCCAGTCAAACATGTGATACACACAACTAATGACCCCAAATCCGAACTGTCTCATCCACCAACTGTAGTAGTCAAGCTTGTTGACTATGCTCCTACAGACAAACTAAAGGCATGCCTCATAGAAGATGGCTGGACTGAGTCAAAAAAAGACTTCAGGGCAGATGGCTGGGGATGAAGATATTAAAACCGAAGAATTGTTATCTGTATCAATACCAATAACCACCTTTATCAGGTGGTTTTATTTTACATATATAAATAGGGGATAGAATACGAAAAAACCCGGTCTGGGATATGCTTTAG
>JAZDHT010000019.1:0-16310 GCA_043805615.1 Patescibacteria group bacterium
AAGGCCAACCAATTTAAGATTCTGGACGAAGCCAGAATGACGAAATATGGAATGTTTCGTCAGTTTAGGCCCGGTATTTGGGGTACAATTTTCCTGCATCATACAGCAATTTCAGCCACTCTCTTGCTGATAATGTGGCAAACTCACCCCGATTAAATTTGTCTAACAAAAAGGTTGTTAGATGAGGGCAAGGTTTACGGATATTATAACCTTTGTAGTAAGCTATTAACCACCCAGAGCGTCTAGTAATTTCTGTAGGTATAGTCAATCCCTGCAACTCTCTCACTAATTTTTCAATAGGTGTTTCAAGAGTTTCTAGCATAGGATGAATAATCCTCCCTCTTTCTTTTTTAAAGGTGCTATTTTGCTAATGTAAAAAGTATCATAGGCTTATTGGGGTTGTTTGGCAAGAAGGAATTTCTCTGATAGATCCGATAAATGTTGTAATAAGAGATTCTTATCATCATCGCTTTCGGTTAATTGGGGTTGCCACCCGGCATCGATGGGTATAATAGTGTAATTGAATTTTCTATCTGAGTAGAGAGTAATCTCGGCTACAAAACTATGCTGAGTCCAATATTCCATTGGTTGCCAAAAAGCAAAATTACCCAACGAATAGAAAATTAAACCATTGTTATAATTTTCTATACCCTGAGGAACATGCGGATGATGACCGATTACAATATCCGCTCCTACATCAATAATCTGATGAGCGAAATCTCTTTGGGGATCAGATGGTATATTGTCATATTCTACTCCGCGGTGCATGGATACAATAATCCAATCTACCCAAGGCCGAATTTGTTGAACGGCTGGCAGTAGTTTATCTGTGTCTGCCCACGCCACATAATCAGTTGCGCCAGATTTTTCGTAACCATTTAAAATAGCTGTTACAGCAAACCAAGCAATAGTTTGTCCGTTAACCTCTGTAATGGTTGGTTGATAAAGCTGGTCAGGGATTTCACTAGCACCAGCATATTTTACTTTAGACTTGTCTAGATTATCCAGAGTTTCGAATAAACTATCTTTGCCATAATCCCACATGTGATTATTAGCTACAGATACGATATCAAAGCCAGCATTAGCTAATGTTTGTGCACCATCTGGCGGGCCGGCAAAGCGATATTCATTAGTCGGGGATTGTGTTTCACCATCCAAATCAGTTAATTGGCTTTCTAAGTTGCCAAAGGTGATGTCAGCCGAGCGCAAATAGTCACCAATAAATTGAAAGGGGTAATCAATGTCTCCTGCCAAAATTTTTTGTCCAGTTTGGCGGCCTAAATTAATATCTCCTACTGCAATAATTTTGACAGGTTTTATTATAGGTGCAATTGTGTTATTTTTAGCTGTATTTTCGGATGAAGAATAGATAAAGTTAGCAGTAGCATACAACAAAAATAGTAATCCTGCCCCAATGTAGATTTTATCGTTTGTTTTCATCCCGTTAGAAGTTAAAGTTTACTTGTCTCAATATTAATGATTTAGTCTTGTCCCGTCCAATACTTCTAACGAGACTCATAGACCCATTGTATAACATCGCTACTCAATCTCGCACTCAAGGTATTGATTAGCCCCTCATTACCAAGGAGGGGTTAGGGGTCGCCGACTCGGTCCCCGGCTCGGAAGAACCTTTGGCTCGGAGAGAAAGTCTTCTGACTCAGAAAGAGAGGTGGGAGCATAAAACCTCCCCTCCGTCATTCCCGCGGAGGCGGGAATCCAGACATAAACAAAAACATTTATTTCTTGTCACCCATTTGCGCCGGCAAACCAGTTCTGTTACTTTCCCGAGAAAAGTAACCAAACATTCTTTCACCACCCATTTGTTCCGCCAAACCATTTCTATTACTTTCCCGACCTGCCTGCCGGTAGGCAGGGAAAAGTAAACCCAAGGGGTCCCCTTCGGGGCCAAAGTCTTCTCGCAGTCGCTTTCGCTTTGCCTAATATAAAATCCCCTTACTGCTCTCGCCAAAACTCATCCCTAATTTTGTCATCCTGAACTTGATTCAGGATCTAAAATTAGGGATTCAGACAATTTGGCTTCGCAATGGGGATTTTATAAAGGCAATACGCTCAAACTCTCTCCGAGCTAAAGGCTCTCCAGAGCCGGAGGCCAATGCTCGGTCAGGGGGACTTAGCAGATAACGCAATTCGCTCAATGGGGTGAGAAAACAAATACGCTCAAACTCCAAGGGCTGGAATAATGGCACAGAACTAAACGGCTCACACTCGGCCCCGTAAGGGCATAAAAGCTACTCAAACTCCAATGGCTGGAGCTAAGAACTAAAATACTCGGGCTCCAATGAGTAGACCCGACAGAATACAACTTAAACCCCGTGGACATGAATTACAACGGTCGTTGTATTTCATGTCTTATATAAAACTTCAACGGCTCAACGCTATGAGCCGTTGAAAATAACCCAACCAGTCTTCGCTCCTTACGGAAGCTTCGCCTGGCTTCGCCCAGCCTCCCCTTAGCAGGGGAGGATAAAACGCTAAATTTTTTCAAAGGGGATAATGCCAAGTATGGCAGAAGGTTGGTTAAAACTTGAAGAATAGTCTTATACTCTGAAGGGCATTATTTAGAGAGTTAACTAAATTATTGAAAGTATTATTTATAAAATTAGGTAGGCTAAATTGAGGGGCTGTAGTTGGCTGATAGGGTACCAGAATTTTTGTTTCTGGCTCCTGGGGTTGAGTTACCCCACCGGTAGTAGGAGATTCAATCTGGGCTGGGGTACTTTTGATCGTAATGTCCCAATAGACGCCCCAGTCTTCCAGCCAAGTTTTATATTCCACGACTGGTCTAAAATATTCCCGATATTTCCCAGCTTTATTTGAGTTGGTCTCAATAGTAAAAGTAAATCTTCCTATCTCGCCCGGCTGGATAACCCCATTTGCCCCAGATCCAGATAAGGATACTCCACTACTATTTTGCACCTGCGCCGGCCGATTATCCAATATCCAGTCACCATTTCTAAAATCACTAGTTCTATCTAACGGCCTGGCAGTACCTAGCCTGACTGGATAATCTCTGTCATTTAGCCAAGGCATATTACTAGTGTTTCTAAAATCAACCCAAAGAGTTGCTGTTTCCCCTGGGTTAAGGGTAGGATAAGGCGACTGTCTGATCCACATAGCTGAATATATCTCTATTCCACCAGTAGTTGGAGGCAAGAGGGGTTCTTCTATTGCTGGCACCACTGTAATATGCCATTTAATTTCAGGCGCGGTTAACCAAGTAATGCCTTCTATGACTGGGGCAAAAGACTCTTCGTACTCACCAATTTTATAGGGGGCTTTAAGATAAAATCTAAATGTGCCAGTTTCGCCGTAACCAACCGCATTTTCTTCTAATTGAGCTGCCCGATTAGTTGTAGCCCAAGTGGTTGAGTCATAAAAAATGCTGGGTTGGTCATTAACTACTCCCAATCTAAATTTATTAATCCCAGTCTTATCCCAGATATAGGTACTATTATTGGAAAGGACAATCCAGGCTTCTACCCGCTCGTTAGGCAAGAGTGTTAAATCCGCCCCAGAACGATCCACAATCCTGGCTTGGTATTGATCTTCATAAACTACAATTGGCAGAAAGTAACAACTTTGTTCTCCTATTGAATTTAAGAGACATAAAGTATATTCACCCACAGGGAATTTGGCTGGCACGGTTACGGAAATTTCTTCCGGCCAGACATAGTTCGGCTGTAAAAGATGATTACCTAGCCAAATGTTGACTACCCCTTCGAAATAAACACCAGTAATTTTCATGTTCACAGCCACAACATTGCTAAAAACTCTAGGAACTACAGTGTCAATGGCGGCATAAGAGACAGGAGGATTGTAACCCCCACCCCCACCACCTCCACCACTGTCCGCCCGGCTGCTGTTAATAGTGAAAACAGCATTACTTGTGTCATTAACAGTGTCGTCATCTACTTTAGAGATCTTGATCAAAGCTTGGCTGGTTGCAGGTGATGTTACTGGCCAAGAATAACTCCCATCATTAGTAGTAGAAGAGATTAAAGTTTCCCAGCTCCCGCCAGTTGATCTTTGTAACTCAATTTTTACATCAGTAATAGGACCTTGGGTAGTCCATGTGATAGTTGCAGTCGTCCCAATGGTCCAACTTTCCCCTCCATTAGGGGAAACTACGGTGATAGCACCACCAACTGGGTAGACAGATACAGAAACCTGGATATCAGATTGGGCTTTAACCAAAAATATCCAGGTGGCCGTTAGGAGAAGAGCCAGAATGGTAATCAATTCCTTTTCTAATATCCCCAGGATTGTTTTTTGTATTTGTTTTTGCATATTTATAAAGAAAACTAGTCTTTTCCTTATTATATCATAAAATAACTACTTCGTCAATAAGCGAATCTTACAATTTTGATGAGGAATACCAAGGGTTTCATCTCACAGCGAAAGTTGGGGATGTTGTGTAAAACTCCACGGAATATTTATGAGCTGGTTATTTTTGGGGTAGAAGATTACGGTTAATTTAGCTGGTTTCGTCTGTCTGGGTTTTCTTAAGTTCAATAAAGCGTAGCAGATTATAACCAGCTTCTATTCCCATAGCATCATCTTTAAACTTAAGTAGTAGGCGAGCTTCTATTTCTGTTGCCTCAAGTTCTCCCATTTCAAGATAGGTTATGCCAAGATTGTAGCGTATCTGGGAGTCATGGGGGGTTTGTGCGAGGATCGTTTGGTAGGTTCTGGCTAACCGCGGGAGGTCTCTCTTCTCGGTATAAAAAGCCGCCAATTGCTGGATGTAATCCGAGGAGCTAATCTCATTTGCCCAGCGGTCAGAGGCGTCCCAATCGCCCAACATCCCTTCAGTAATAGCCAAACGAAATTTAGCTAATTGAAATTGATTATTCAGAGTAAGCGCCTGCAGGAAAAAATCTCGCGCTTTTAGGTCATCGTTTCTCTTCTGATAAAGCAGAGCTTGATAGTAATAGATAAAGGGACGAGGCGGTCCTAAGGCCAAGGCCTGTTCTAGCAAAGTATCTGCTCGAGCAAATGATTCGTCATCAATATCTGCATTTGGATAATAAGCCAGCGCCACGCCAGTTAAATTGCGCGAGTCGTTTTTAAAATCTTCCCGGTAGCGATAGAACAAATCAGCTACTAATGGCCAAATTTCTCGTATTTTCTGTTCTTCAGTGAAACCAGGAATAATGGTTTCACTATTAGAGAGGGCAATCGGCAGATAGGGGAGAAAATTCCGCCGTAAGAAAAGAGAATTCTTCACCAAATGTTCTATGCGTTCAAATCTCTGCTCAAGCTCGTCCCGCTGAATTCCTCTTAGCTCTACCGCTGCCGCCCTCTGCAGGAGCCAAGGCCGCCAAGTATATTGAGGAGAGGCCCAGAGCACCACCAGAATAAGTGGCACTATGATCCAAGGAAGAGCGCGGAAAGAAACCGGAGATTTTAGGGTTGGCCCCAGAGAAGCCACCAAAGCAAATATAAAAATCGCCACAATATAAGAGGCAATAACATCAAAACCAAATAGGTTGATCACCAGATAAGTTACTAAACCGGCTAATCCTAAATAAGCTAACTTTCTAGTGATGATGGGCAGTTTCTTTTTACTCCAAAGGTATCGTCCCACTTGCAGAAAGAGGAAGAGGGCCAGAAGTACTATTAGAATAACGCCGGGCAAACCGGCCACTACCGCATACTCTACTATAAAATTATGAGCTCGGTCATACCACCATGTTTCCAAAGGAGCGGAGATGTCCTCAAAAACCGGGCGGTAGTGTTTAGTAAAAGCTAGAGAGAAGTTCTCTAATCCCCAGCCCAGCAAAGGTTTTTCTAGAAAGGCCTCCCCGCCAATCTGCCAAGCTTGAACGCGGTGGGCAAGAGCAGGTTCATTGAGCCGGGTGGCCAAACGGGAGAAACCGGCAAAGGCCAGTAGGCCAAATCCCAAGATTATGGTTAGTAGACCCCAGCCCAGCCAGAATTTCTTCTTAAACAGCGGCCAGAATCTTATGACCAAAAGAACTAAGAAACCAGCTATTAAAGCTATGTAAGCGGCGCGCCCAGAAGTTAACCACAGCGCGTAAAATTGGGGCAGTAACAATAAACCCAGGACTAAGCGCCGGGTCGGTTTGAGATTAAAGAGTAACAGAGCCACGGTAGTAATAATAGAAAGAGCTAAATAATAGGCTAGAAAATTAAGATTAGACAGGGGACCGGAAGCGTAAGCGATCCAAGTATTAGTGAAGAGAAATTGAATAAAAGATCGCCCAAAAATCCAAGCCGAGATGATGCCCGCCACCAGACTGTTGAGAACCAGCCAATCAATCCAAAGCGAGGAGCGACTAGCGAAGGTCAATCTTAAAAGATAATAGAACAGCAGGTAGTGCAGCCATTGGTATAAGCTATCATTTCGCCAAAAGGTACCCCAAAGACTATTGGTCAAATCCTGACTAAAAATAGTAGATAATATTAAAACCATCCCGAATCCAGCTAAAAGAAAATCAATAATATTCCAGCGGAAATTGGCCAATTTGAAACGACCACTCAAATAGAGCAGAGCGAAAACAATAAAAGCAATTTCAACTAAAACATTAAACAAAAATGCCTTATCCAAAATGTTGGCATAAAGGGAAAGACTGCTATTCCAAAGCATAACCAGGGGAGCCAATAAAAGCAGATAGGCAGGCAAGCTTTCTAAAAATAGAGCCACGGAAGATTTAGTTTTGGGCAGTTTTTTCATCTTATAGTTCTATTGTATAATAATTCTGCCCAACTGACCTTACTCAACCCTCTATATTTCAACGGCTCACTTATGAGCCGTTTGAGCTCTGCTGTCATCCCCGCGAAAGCGGGGATCCAGACAGGAAAACAAACAAGACATTTTCTTTTTTGTTTATGTCTGGATCCTCCAATCAAGTTGGAGGATGACGATGAGAAAGGTTCTGGGCAAGTCTCTGAGCCAAGAGGCTTTCCGAGCCGGTGGTATGAGACGACTCTACTCCCTGGTCGTCATTCTGGGGAAGCCCCGTTGGGGCTGACTCCAGAATCGTATAATATAAATCCTTCATTGTTGGATTGGTTTTTCTGATGAGTTTTAGTTTATCATCTCGATTCATATCTTTGATTTGTTTTTCACGGACAATTGCCTGCATAATTTCATCAAAAGTTTCATAATAAACTAATTTATGACAACGGTATTTAGTAGTAAATCCAGGAATAAGATTATTTTTATGTTCATAGACTCTTTTAATTAGGTTACTGGTTACCCCCACATACAAAGTTGGCCGATTATTAGCCATAATGTAGGTGTATCCACCTTTTTTCATATATTTATTATACGATTCTGGACAAGCCAGAATGACGATCCCTTCCGTCATTCTGGGGAGTTCTGCTGGACAGCAGAACGACTCCAGAATCTTATATTAATATATGATCCTGGGCAAGCCAGAATGACAATGCAAGGAAATCGTCGTCATTTATACGATTCTGGATACGCCCCGCATACACAGGGCTTACCAGAATGACGAGAGGAGAGATTCTGGACAAGCCAGAATGACGATGCAAGGAATACATTGTCGATTATACGATTCCCTGGCCGGGCAGGCTGGACAAGCCAGAATGACGGAATAAGAAAGGGGGTGTCATCCCGAGTGGCAAAAGAATTTTTAGGCGACGGTGAAGCGGATGTTACCGTTGGTGTAATCACCCAAGGGTTGTCCCGGAGGCATAACTATTTGAATAGTAGGGCGTATATTGGTTACATCTCCTCCAGTGCCGCTACTGCGAGTACCCACAGATCTAGAAATATCCAGCGAGTAAGTGCCGGTAGCTGCCTCGTTAGTATTAGTGACCACTCCACTCCACAGGGTATAAGTATCCCCGGTAGTATCGCCGCTGGCAGGGATGCCATCAGTTCGCAATTTCACATTGGCGATGGGGATAGTATCAAGGCCTTTAGTTAGAGCCGCTGTCATTTGGACGGTCAAGCTCCAGCCAGCTCCGCCTTCTGTTACCGCCACCAGTTCTCCTGTTCCAAAAGTAGTTTCAATAGTGGTGCCGGGATTGCCGGTAGTCAGAGTAACATTAGCCGGCGCGGTGACCCCTAATACCGCTAGCTTTTTAGCAATAATCACATCCTTGTATGCCGGCGCGTTATTGGCAGTAGAAAAAGTGGGGGTAGTCAAGGCATGGGAATGGGTTCCGGCCACCGCCTTGGCTGGGACACCACTGCCCATACCCGTGGCAGCCGTCCAGGTGTTAAAAGTGTACCCCCCGGTCTTGTTGTGAATATGCGTAGCGCTACCCAACCCGGCTGTATAAGTAGCGGCGCCTGACATATATTTCACATTGAACGCACCGCCACCGTTACTTAAGACGCTCCAAGTGACGTCTGGGGAACCATTGAACATCGCAATCATACCAGTCGGAATGGGGGTATCGGCACTATCCACTGTGGCCAATACCACATCCGCATAAGGGGGGCGAATATCACCGTCGGTATCAGTGGTGCCGCCAGTAACCGAATGAGTATGAGCAATCGAACTACCATAGTAAGCGGTACCAGCGACCATGACAGTTTGAGTTGTGTTTGGCGATCCTGTGTCAATGGATACACTAGTATGCTGATGGAGCGCATTAGAACCGCCGGTTCCTCCGGCAGTAGCGGCCCCCCGGATAAAGGTGCCATTTTGAGCTGAATATTGGGTGAAGCCAGAGACACCGAATGCTCCGGTGGTGTCGAATAACGCGATAGCTTTAGCCGGCAGTACAGTGGGTACTCCGCCGTCGTAGGTCATCACCATTAGTTCGCGGTAAGCTGGTACCGAGCCGGCCGTGCCGGTTGATGAACTGGTTATATTATGGGTATGAATATCGTCGGCTACGGTAACAGTTCCCTTCTTTTGTTGGGGGCTAACTGGGTTAGCACTAGTGCCGGTTACAGAGTTGGTAATGGTGTGGCTGTGGGCGGTGTCACTACCGCCGGTGCCGCCAGCAGTGGAGTTGCCGCGTAGCATATAGTTATTGTAGCTAGTATCCTGTGTCCAGCCAGTCGGCACGCTACCGTTGGTGTTATCCCAGAACAACACCATTTGGGTGACCGCCTGCGCCGGTTGCGGCGCGGTCAACACCAATGCGCCAACATTCGCCACAATTAGTGTGGCAGATAAAAAGGCGGCAATGCAGCGGTGGGTTCTCGATGTTGTCATATACTCAATAAATACTTAATGACAATCAGAGTGTCAACACTACCATTTGTCAGTTGATGCAGTGATGCTGAATATAATTTTGGGTTGGCAATAAATAAGAGAATAATGGCGGGTGACGTAATAATTGTAAGAATAAACAGTAAAATTATTTAGAGCGTTTGGGTGGCCGGCGTTTACTGGATTTTTTCGTTGCCAATCGACTCTTACCCTTTGATTTTTTAATTACCCGTGGTTTCGGCTTTACACGCTTGATCGTTTTTTTAAATTCCTCTTCTAATAGTGGAATTAATAATTCCTGTCCAGCATACAATTTATATGGCCAGCTTAATTTATTAATTCTAATGATTTCTTTCGGCATCACTCCGGCAAATTCCGCTACATCTTTAATCTTGTCTCCCATTTCAATAATTACCGGTTCCAACTCAATGCGGCGCCGACCTCCGAGCCGGGATTTAGGTCTAGATCCTGAATCAAGTTCAGGATGACCCGCCGTCGCCAAAAGGCTATGGCGGGCTTCGCGGAGGGAGGGATAATGAGGTTTCCGAGAAAATATTCTTAAGACCGGGGCAAATAAATAAACCAATATATTAGGTATTGGCAGCTGCCGGCGGTGTCCTTGGTGCTGATCTGGCACATAAATAGTTTTGATTGCCCCTAAATCATACGGCGGTTTAATTTCATTGATTTGGGCTAATAATTTCCAAGCCACTCCATAATTAGCTGCGATTTTCTGCAAAGTGTCAGTTGTTTTAATATGGTGGGTAATGACTGGAGTTTTGGCTAATCTAATAAATTGAAGCCACTTGCGGATTTGCCAGCCAAACCAGAACAAGAAAAGCAAAATGACAAAAACGATCGCTTGGGTGTAGGGGATAAAGAAGGTAACTAGCCAGACCCGAATCGGTTTAGTAGGGGAAGTAATTTTATTATTCGGGTTAAGCCCTTCGAAGTTATCTTGGATATTCAAAATAGCGAGGTAAGGCCCAAATAATGGTCGATTCTTCCCGGGCCAGGCGATGTCATTAATTAAAGTTTTTTTAGGAAAGATCTGGCCTAATTCCATAGCATCTACTTGGTCATACAAACCAAATAAGCCATAAATTTTGCCGTTAGCGATCAGGTTGGCCCGCACATTGCCGTTGTTGACCCACTTAAAGCGGAATACCATTTTAGCCCCTCTGCCAAACCAATATTTGGCTTTGAGTTGCAAGTCTCTGATAATATCTCCTTTGACGGTAAGATACATCCGGACACCCACCCGGGTGGTTATACCTACTGTGGCCCCCCCGGCACTTATGGTTGAATCTGGTGTAGTGGTATCTTTTTGGATCGTAATCCCTCCGATGTGATCGCCTACATCTGCATCAGCCGGCACTGCAATAGTAAATGGGATGTCTTTTTCGGAGTTCGGCGGCATAGTAATATTTTTTTCTGTCAAGGTAATCCATTTGCCAATATCTTTATTTTTGCTTTCATTATCCGTTAGCGCGAAAGCCCCATCTGTAGTTGAAAGTGCATCCAGCCCCTCTAAATTAACCTTCATTTCATCGGAAGAATTGTTAATTAATGTCACGGCATCTTCAATGGTGGTGCCGGGATCTACTTCATAAACAAACCAACTGCCTTTAATTCTGGCTTGGGGTGAGTTTTTTGACGGGCTTATCCCGACTCCGCCAGCCGACAATGCCAAACCAGCATTAGGCCATAGCCCGATGGTTAATGCCAGTATCATTAAAGTTAATAATGTTTTTTGGTGTTGGCGAATCATGATGTTAGTGTATTTTTATTTTACGTTATTTAAAGTAATTTTGCGATAAATAACACTAATATTATCGTTGTAAATTTTTTCCCAGCTCGGTTGTCCCGACAAAGCCCAGTCCAATGGCCGACCCGTTAACACCATTATCCAATCCACGCCGTACCTCTCTTCTAACATTTGGATGGCGCCGGCTCCAGCCGAGACGGCATATTGAGTATCAGCAAAAACAAATTTGTCATCCATCTGCCAATAAGGCATCCGCCCGTCAATGAAAACCTTTTGTTCGGGGAAGCGCCAAATCAGAAATCCTCCCCAGCCATATTCATTAAACATTTTAGTACCGATTTGATCCGGGTGGCTTTTAACCCAATTTAGCGCGTCTACTGGGTAATATTGGGATTGTCTAAGTTGATTATCTAAATTTAATGCTTTGCTGTTATCTAAAATTCTTTGGGAGATTAAGATGGCGATGATCACGCAAAAAATAATTAATAACCACCGCCGGCGCGTTAATGAATCCCAAACTAAATGAGTGTATTTTTGGATAGTTTCCGACAGGAGGCCTAAGCTCGCAATCATAAAGAACGGCATATTTCGCCAGTACAGAAATGATAAGCAAAGCAGAGTAATCCAGATCGCCCAGCGAGTTGGTTCGATCTTCCTGTAAGTAAGAATTAATAAAATTACTATTACTACTAAGTAAATAGCAAAATTGTAGGCCATGGGCTGGGCTAAGGATACTGCTTGCCACTCGGAAATATTTTTAATGGCGAAAGGATTAGTAAATAGTTTGTAGAAATCATAATGCAATCCCCAGCCGTAAGGGTTGACCAAAGTAGCCAAGCCGGACAGCAGGCCTACTATTAATAGATGTTTAATCTGGCCGAGAGTTAAAGTGGTTTCGGTGATATGTAGTTTTTTATATAATTTTGGCCAAACAGTTATTATTAAGTACTTGATAACTTCCATTAGCCACCAAACTAATATAATAATGAAGCCAATGAGAAAACCACCATGTAAGTTGGCCCACGCCAAAAAGATTAATGGCAAGTACCAAAGATGAGTAAGTTTCTTTTGTTGATAACGGGTTAGTAGCCACAAAATAGTGCTCATCCCCAGCAAGGTAAGCATTTGGATGCGCACTCCCAAGATTGGCAAGGCGGCTAATAAACCAATTAAGGCGGCAATGATTTTATATTTAAGCTCAACTTTTGAGAGGGAAGCGGCCAGTAAGAAAGTTATAGCAATAAGACAAGCAA
This sequence comes from Patescibacteria group bacterium, assembly GCA_043805615.1. Classification (GTDB taxonomy): domain Bacteria; phylum Patescibacteriota; class Kazan-3B-28; order Kazan-3B-28; family UBA10110; genus UBA10110. Next base: position 12,204 of record JAZDHT010000019.1, read on the forward strand.
ACAGTAAACCTAATGCTAATGGTCCCAACCATTGATAGATTAGGGCGACTAAACCATCGGATAACCATTCGTGATTAACCCATGGCCAGTTGGGCAGGGTATAGGAATAAACATCTAATTTGGGGACTGACCAGTTTTTTAAGAGATCTAATCCAGACCGGAGATGCCAACCGAAATCCGGATCCAGCACAGGCCTGAACCCCAAAGTAAATAGCAGTAATAACAATAACCGCTCGAAGATATCGATAGTAGATAATGATTTGCGAATCTTTTTAATAAAAGCAGTTAATGTAATTCCCCTCCTGCCCGCTCCGACGCGAGGCGAGCCCGAGGAGGGGTTAGGGGAGGTGGGAGAGGAGAGCTTGAGAGATCGGGAAAATTTAAGCATGTTGTGTGTCATGCTGAACTTGTTTCAGCATCTTATATCTATAGATTAAAAATATCATTTAATAACAGTTTTACATAGTAAAAAAATAACCCACCATCGTCATTCTGGCAAGCGAAGCGCGTCCAGAATCATATAATAATAAATCTATACGATCCACGACGAGGCGAGGATGACGATGTATGGTAAACATCGTCATTTATACGATTCCCTGGCCGGGCAGGCTGGATGCGCCCGCTAATGCTGGGCTTACCAGAATGACGGGATAGTGTGCAGGGATGGCAAAAATAGACCCTGAAATAAATTCAGGGTGACGCGAGGGATAGATTCTGGACACTTCTGCTGTACAGCAGAATTGCCAGAATGACGGTAATGTGCAGGGATGACAAAAGAGGTGTCTGGTGTCTAGGAATGATAAATGGAGTTTGAGGGTTTTGGTTCTAAAAAACCGGCATTGGAGCCCGAGCGTACTGGATGAGTAAAATTAGCGCTGTGGAGCTGGTAGTACCAGCAAGAACGGAAAGCTATATTTTACTTTATCCAGAGCAAGGGCGACTGCCGGAAGATTTTGGTTACTTTTCTCGGAAAAGTAACAGAAGGATCTTAGACGATGGTCAGACGCAGGTTAGTGGTGTAGTTAATCGCTTGGGCGGCAGGAGGGATATTAAAGTTGAATATAAGATTAGTCATATTATAAGCCCCGGCGCCGTTATTACCCCCGGTATTGGACTGCATCAACGTCAGAACGTTTCCCGATTCAATCCCATTAAAGTTAGCGTCGGCCCCAGGGATTGCTCCCCCTGTATCACCAGTCCAATTGGTAATAACAGCATTAGTAGTAGGGAACCAACCTAATCGTTTTGTGCCCCCATCATTAATAGACATTTGCACGCTACCATCCGTGTTTTTAAAATTAGTGTTAAAGAAACCAGTTAAAGCCCACCCAGCTTTTGCTCCTGTGGTATCATTAGTAACCACGCCGTTAGTACCGCTCCCGGTATTGGCTGTGGTACTATCTCCCGGTGAGCCAGCATTAAAGTTTAGCTGGGTTGCCGCCTGATCTATAGCCAAAGACCCAGCCGATACATTCTGGGCGACATTGGTGTTAGCATTGTCAAGGGCTTGGGTGATCTGGATAGTCCCTATGGACATTAAAGCTACAGAAAAAATAACTGTGCCCAGCACTAGCCCGTGCAGGACTTTTTCAGATTGGAGACGCAATTTTTCCTGTATTTTATGTTTCATTTTTTTAATAGGTATTAGGTACGAAATATCACCTTATTATTTTATTATACCACTATAATCAGATTAGGTCAATACTTTTCTTTTGGGTGCAAACAGGGTCAGGACAGCTAAAAAATTAAGCGACATTTGGTCCGTTAATTTGATTAGCTTATTTTTCCCCCTTGCATTACCTTTTATATTAAATTAACTAATACTTAAATTATAAATTATATACCAAACAAATTGCAATCATTTTTATACAAAAAATAATAATTAAATTTTTTCTAAGGGGATAATGCCGAGGGTGGATAATAGGTTAGCTAAAACCTGTTTAACTGTCGCGACCAGATGTAACCGAAAATTTTTGGTATCATTATCAGCCGACAGCACTGGATTTTTTTCATAGAATTTAGAAAAAGTACTAGCCAAGGTAAAAGCAAAATCAGTCAGTAAAGAAGGGTCTAATTCGTCAGCGGCCAATGCCACCACCCGCGGATAATCTTCCACTAATTTAATTAGTTGCTGGGTTTCAGGTGAGCTATCTGCTGGCATGTCAGGATGATGCGCCAGAGGTTGCCAGTCGGTAACTTTATTTAAGATACTACAACAACGAGCATAGGCATACTGCAAATAAACGCCGGTATTGCCGTCAGTTTTCAGAGCTTCGTCAAAATCAAAGATGATTTCTTTAGTGGCGCGATTGCGCAACATATAGTAGCGAATAGTGGCCGCGGCTAATTTCTGGACATCGTCAGGATCTAATTGCTGATTAATCTGCCCAATCTTTTCTTCTATTTTGTCCATCAGGTCATCAATTTTTACACCAATGCCTTCGCGTCCTGACATCGCGTATTCGTTTTTGTCAGTTTCTGGTTTAATGCCCAGTTCTTTGACCGCCCCCAAAGATAATTTTACGACCTGATATTTCAAATGAATAGAATTTTCTGCTTCTTTGGCATAACCTAACTTGTCTAAAGTTTCTTTAATTACTTCTTGAGGGTAGCTTTGGCGCAAATCAATTACATTAATTACACGATCAGGTTTATTAAAGTGACGCTGGGCAGTTTCTAAATCCTTAACGCCATGAGTTCCGCCTTTGGTGGTGAGCAGGGGATCACCATCCCATTGCACACCGCGAATGTAATAGGTAAAATCTATCGGGAGCAGTCCAAATTTCCACAATTGATAGGCTAAATCTTTGGCGGTATAAGTAGCTACACCATTACTTTTGACTAAAATTTTATTCTCCCGCTCTGTCTCGCCGAATTTAACTACCCACGCTCCTTTATGTTCGCCTCGTTTGGGCTGATGGACCAATTTCTTTTGTTGTAGATCGGCAAAGACAGTGGGCCATAAACCTACATCAATAATATCTCTTTCCCAAACCAATAAGTCGTAGGCAATATTCAAACGCGCAAAAGTGGCCAAATGTTGACTCACAACTTTGTTAGCAATCTGGGAAGCTTTTTTAGCAGTAGGATTATTGCCGGCTTCTAATAAGTGCAGGACTTCATTGCGGCGTTCTTTGAGCTTCTCATCTACTTCGTACATTTTTTGAATTTTCGCATAGACTGTCCAACAAAAATAATCAAAGGGCTCGGTGCCTTGTTGGTCTGGCAAGCTTTCTAATGCCACCACGATGTCCGCTACTTGGGCTCCTGTATCATCAATGTAATTTTGTACTTCTACCTGCCAGCCAGCTGTGCGGAGAAGGTTAGCGGTGCTGTCTCCCAAACAAGCATTGCGCAGATGGCCAATGTGAGCGGCTTTATTAGGATTAACCGCAGTGTGTTCAATGATAATTTTGCCTTTATCTTCATTGTCTCCGCCGTAAGCATGTTTTTGGGTCAGGATTTTGTTAATTAAATGTTTACTTAAAATTGGATAATCCAAAATGAAGTTGATATAACCGGGTTGGGTGACAGTAACTTCTTTTATATATGTGAGCGGTTGCTGATCAAATTGGGCTTTAATTTGGTTAGCAATTTCGATGGGGGGCTTAGTTAAAAGTTTAGCGAGAGTGAGTGGCAGGGCAGTCGAAAGATCGCCAAACTCTTCGACGGGTGGGGGGACGACATCAAAAGGTGGGATTTTAATCTCCGGCCACAACTCGGTGGCAGATTTTCGTATGATTAATCCTAGTTGATTAACTAAAGTCATATCCCTATTGTACCGTCATTCTGGTTGCTCAGCCAAACAGTAAAGTAGCGCTTCGACCTTGCTCAGCGACTATTATTTCCCGAGCGTAGTAAAGGGGTTACATTATAATTCGTCATTCCGGCCTCCGAGCCGGAATCTAGATCCTGAACTACTTCTTGTCATTCCCGTTTCTCCTCTTGTCATTCCCTGATTCGTTTTCTCCGTCATTCTGGGGAAGCCCCGTTGGGGCTGACTCCAGAATCGTATAAGATAAGTCTTCCATTGTTGGGTTAGTCTTTCTAATTAGTTTTAGTTTAGCATCTCTATTCATATTTTTGATTTGTTTTTCTCTGATGATT
>JAZDHT010000020.1:0-23906 GCA_043805615.1 Patescibacteria group bacterium
GGTTCTCTAGCAGGCACCGCCCACACTGCTGATGAGGGTGGGCTTGGTACTATGGATGCATTAATTAATAATTTGCAGACTATCCAAAATGTAGCGAATCTATCAGCTGATATTACCCCTGAAACAATAATCGCATTCCAAACTAGTATCACCGACTATGTGACTGGAACGGCGAAAGAAGGAACCAAAGAAGGAACCGGTGATTCACAGGCTGTCTTTGCTGAATTAAAATCTGCTATCGGGGAATCTATAGAATCTGTTGCGAAGGGCGAGGACACCGCGGTAGACCAGCAACATAATATAGAAATATTGCTTCAGGCATTTGGAGGCAAACTAATAGGTGAAACTATTGGTGGGGACACCATTACCGCCGATAATATAACCGTACAACAACTCACTGACTTATTAGCTAAAGCCTTTACTGCAATCAGTAAAATGTGAGATACATCATCGTTCTAAATTAACCTAAAAAATATGGCAGTAAAAATACCTCAAAATATTGATAAAGAAGACAAGCTAGTTGGCCCACTAACCTTAAAACAGTTTTTATATGTTTTAGGGGGAGCAGGGGTTACCTTTGTCGCCTACCAAGGGTACGTCCAATACTATTTATTCGCCCATGAATTTTTTATTATTGCTTTTATTGCATCAGCCATAGCCTTGTCTTTTGCTTTTTTAAAAATTAATGGCCTACCATTCATAACTTTTATAAATAATTTACTTGCCTTTTTATTTGTTAAAAGATCCCGCATGTGGGGAAAAGATAACACATTGGAAAAATCAGCACCCTTATCTAAAAAAGAAGCCACCCCAGAAGAAACTACTAGCGAAATTGCTCCTACTAAAAGCGAATTAGAAAAATTAGCTACAGTTTTGGATGCAGGTGGTACAATAAATACAGATCAAACAATAACTGCTCGCGAAATTAATACCTTACCAGCCAATAAAAAAATTGATAATTCATTGATCGAACAAGAATTGGGGGTAGAAGATATCTTCGAGCAGACTGATATCTAAACTATGGCCAAACCGTCCAAAAAATCTAGTACGCAAAAATATCTCCCCTTCAAAGAAATCCGCGAAGGGGTTATAACAATGAAAGACGGCAGTCGCCGAGTCGTTTTAATGGTGGATTCAATTAATTTCAACCTTAAATCAGCTGATGAACAAACGGCTTTATTGGGATCTTTCAAAAATTTTCTTAACTCCTTGGAAACTCCCTTACAAATTGTCGTGCAATCAAGAATCTTAGATCTTGATGGTTATTTAAAAAATCTTGAAACCCTAGCCAAAAAACAAACTAATGAACTACTGCAAAATCACACTCTAGAATACATCGAATTCATCCACGAATTAATTGGCATCAGCAACATTATGAGCAAAACTTTTTATGTAGTTATCCCTGATCATGCTATTAGAGAAGCCAGAGGCAGTATTCTTTCCCGACTATTTTCCCGCCGAGCCATTACGCCAGCTGGTCAATTTAAAGAAACCCGCGACCAATTAATTAGCACTGCTAATTTAATAGCAGGGTCGCTAAGTTCTATGGGGTTAAGTTCTGTATTATTAAATACTAAAGAATTAATAGATTTACTGTATTCCACTTATAACCCAGACATCGCCCGTCGACAAAAACTATTCAACGCCAGTTATGTAGACGCTAAGGTTATTGGTGTACAAACTAAGCAATAAAACAATGTGGCCATTTAGAAAAAAGACAAAATTAGATGAAGAGGAATCAGCCCAACAAGCATTTGAGCAGGGATTATTTTCGATTAGAGATTTAATTGCTCCAGCCGCTATGCTGATTAAACCAAATCATATCGAAATCAATAGTTTTTATGCTAAAACTTTGTTTGTTCTCACTTACCCCCAGTATGTTGAAGCTAATTGGTTGTCTGCCATTATTAATCTTGATGCTGGCTTTGATGTGGCGATGCATATTTACCCAGTAGATAGTGCTAGCATCGCTAGAATGCTTCGACGCAAGGTTTCGGAAATGGAAGCTAGTTTAAGAATCAATAGAGATAAAGGCGCGATCTCGGACCCTGAACTTGAAATTGCTTACCAAGATACCGAAGAATTACGGGACAATCTTCAAAGAGGGCTAGAAAAAGTTTTTCATTACGCTTTATATATCACAATCTATGCCAAAGACATGGCAGCACTTAATTCCATAACTGAACGTATAGAAACTTCCTTATCTGGGCAACTTATTTATACCAAACCAGCCCTACTCCAAATGGAAGAGGGGTTTACCTCTTCCTTACCTTTAGCAGAAGATGAGATAAAAATTGTCCGCAACATGACTAGTTCATCTTTGGCCACAGCTTTCCCATTTGTCTCTGCCGATTTAACCACTAACGAAGGAGTGTTATATGGCATCAACCGGCACAACAACAGTTTGATTTTGTTTGACCGCTTCAAATTAGAAAATGCCAACATGGTTGTATTCTCTAAATCTGGTGGTGGTAAAAGTTACGCTGTTAAATTAGAAATTATGCGTAGCCTTATGTTGGGAGTGGATGTTTTTGTGATAGACCCAGAAAATGAATATCAAGCTTTAGCTAAAGCTGTAGGTGGCAGTTATTTATCTGTGAGCTTAAATTCAGATAAGCGTATTAATCCCTTTGATCTACCTGATATGGATAAGGATGCTGATGGCGAACAAAATTTGCGTTCTGCCATCATTACTTTAATTGGATTGATGAACTTGATGCTGGGCAAACTCACCCCAGAAGAAGATGCCACTATGGATCGGGCTATTCGGGAAACCTATGCTTCTAGAGATATCACTAATGATATTCGCACTCAAAAAAATCCCGCCCCTACTATGAAAGATCTATATGATGTTTTAAATAATATGACTGGCACTGAAAGTTTGGCTCAGCGCCTAGATAAGTATGTAACTGGAACTTTTTCTGGCATCTTTAACCAACCAACTAATTTCGACCTTGACAAACATTTTGTCGTATTTAACATTCGGGATCTCGAAGATCAACTCCGACCAATTGCTATGTATATTGTGCTTAATTATATCTGGAATAAGATTAAATTTGAAAAGAAGAAACGCATGTTGGTAATTGATGAGGCATGGGTTTTGATGCAATACGAAGATTCGGCCAAATTCTTATACAGCATTGCTAAACGTTCTCGTAAATATTGGTTGGGACTTACTACTATCACCCAAGATGTGGAAGACTTTTTAAATACTACCTATGGCAAAGCCGTAGTATCTAACTCTTCTTTGCAATTATTATTACGACAATCCCCTGCTTCGATTGAAGTTGTACAAGAAACATTTAATCTAACTAATGGGGAAAAGTTACTACTTTTAGAGGCTAGCGTAGGAGAAGGTTTATTGTTTGCTGGTACAGATCATGCGGCTATTAAAGTAGTGGGGTCATATTTAGAACACAGGATAGCCACCTCTAACCCAGAAGAACTGGCTCAATTAGCTCAAGAACAATCAACTAACACTTAACCTCACATGGGCTTTCCTGCACCAATTACTGGTTTAATCGTTTCTATTGTTGGCATAGTAATAATTGCCACTATTATTGGCATGTTCCAGAGAGAAAATACTTTTGTTGATACTAAATTCATTGGGAAACAATGGGCAGAAATTGATGCCACTTATCTTGACCCTGTCATTAACGCCCCTGAAGGGCCTAATTATAGTAACAACAACTCGCCCGGAACTGGCGGGAGTGGTGTATTTTTGGGAAACGATGCTGATTTTGATGGACTAGATGCTACCCAAGAACAAATCCTAGGCACTGATGTCAACGACCCTGACACAGATGATGACGGCACTAGCGATGGGATAGAAGTACTTTTAAATACTGACCCTAAAGACCCCGCCAGTGGTGGGTTAGCTTATATCCCCTACCTTGGTCTAGGGACAGGGATAGAACCAGGTGGCACACCACCTGTAGATAAATTATTGCTCAACATTTTCTATAAACAAGTTCGTAATTTAACCAAAGGGGAGACAATTTGGCAAGATGCAACTAATGCCGATTTTGGCGATACTGTGAATTTCCTTATCCACTTTGAACTAACGAATCCTAGTCTTGTTACTAATTTATCTGCCACTATAACTGACCAATTGGGTAAGGGGTTACAATATATTGACGACAGTGGGTTTATCCAAATCATAGATAACGATCCAGAACCCTTACCTCCTCTCTGGGTTAATGGGCACCCCATCGATATCGCACCCGATTTAAACCCCCAAAAACCAGTCATCATAGAAATCACCTTTAATGCGCTGGTTGTAAATGATCTTGTTATTAAAAATATGACTTTAACTGTTAATCAGGTTCAAATCAAAATCCAAGATAAAATAAGTATGGATTCTGCTATTGTTAGATTCAATAAATAGACATGAGAAAAGCTACCCCATCACCGCTAACCCCCGATGAATTAAGTCGGCACCAATCCTCTTTAAATAGTGGCTTACCGGAAATTTCTATTGAGAAAATTGTTGGTGATATTCATCGCAAAAAAGAAGAGGCTGAAACAAAAAAATTAGCTACCAAATTTAACCTCCCTTACCTTAATCTGGTTAACTACCAGCCCGAGGCTAATATTGTCAACATTGTTCCTAAAGAGTTGGCCGAATCTGGCCACATTTTTGCCTTCAAAAAAAATGGGGCAGAGATTTATTTAGCTATCTCAGATATTGAGCATCCTAAAACATTGGCAGCACTAGTAACAATTAAAGAACAATATCATGATTATAAATTCATCCCAGTTTTAGTATCAGATTTTAGCATGAAATATCTCCTATCTATTTATGATGTTTTCGCCCCTAAAGCCATGCAAGATACTGACAAGTTAGATATTTCACCAGAAAAACAAAATGCTAGTGTGCAAACTATCCAAGATATCCAAAAAAACCAAGACACAGCAATTAAATTGCCAGTAAGTGAACTGTTCAATATAATTTTTTCTGGCGCCACCCACTTAGAAGCATCTGATATTCATATTGAACCCGAATCTACCTACATCCAAATACGCTTTCGAGTGGATGGCGTGTTACAAGACATACTTACTTTGCCATCCAATAAATTAGACAGCTTGATTAACCGCATTAAATTACTATCTAAATTAAAATTAAATATTCGTGAATCGGCCCAAGACGGTAGATTTAGCTTTACTGCTGGAGACACTAATTATGATGTCCGCGTTTCTATATTACCCTCCGGGTATGGCGAATCAGCCGTGATGCGTTTACTCCCCCAAAAAGGCAAATTTATTAGTTTGGAAAAATTGGGTTTAATAGGGCACAACACTGAAATTATTGACTGGGCTATCCAACAACCAGATGGGTTATTGCTAAATACCGGTCCTACTGGTTCTGGTAAAACTACTACTTTATATGCTATCCTTGATAAAATTAACGGCCCTGGTAAGAAAATTATCACCATCGAAGATCCCATCGAATATCGCCTCAAGGGTATCACCCAAAGTCAAGTAAACCCGGATGAAGATTACACCTTTTCTAGTGGCCTGAGAGCAATCCTGCGCCAAGACCCCGATATTATTCTAGTGGGAGAAATCCGCGACACCGACACAGCCAATATCGCCGTGAATGCTTCCCTCACTGGACACTTAGTTTTATCGACATTACACACTAACGATGCCGCTGGAGCCATCCCTCGTTTAGCTGATCTCGGGCTTAAACCAACTTATTTCATTGAAGCCATATTAGCTGTCATTGCTCAACGTTTAGTCCGTCGAGTTTGCCCCGACTGTGCCGAAACTTACACTCCCAATGAAACAGAAATGAAAGAAATCACTACCGAAATGAATAACTTGCCACCTCAGCACCCCCAACCAGAAATCCCTGCCCAATTAAAAAGATATAACCCAGAAAAATCTAAAAATTGTAAGACTTGCAATGGTTTGGGCTACAAGAGCATGATCGGCATATTTGAAATTATGCGTACCAGTGATGAAATTATCAAAGCTGTATTGTCCAACGCGACTATTGGAGACATCAAGAAGCTAGCCATAGCTAATGGTATGGTTACTTTGAAACAAGACGGAATTATGAAAATGCTTAACGGTGTTACTACTCTTGAAGAGATTAACCGAATTACTGGGCAAGACGACCCTACCGCCCGTTAACAATTATGGTATAATATATTAGTTCTAGGAGGTGAAGGGGTAAATACCCTTTAAACCTTCTTTTTATGCCAAAATTATCCAATATTATTTTAGTGCTATTAGTTCTCGGCCTAGTTTACGCTGAGTTTTTGCCTAATTTAATTAATTCAGCTTATTCATCAGAAATTTCTACTCCCAATCATAGCGAATTACTTCTATCTTTCTTTGACCCAGCTAATAAACGTGAAGCGAATGTGGTTACCTTAGCCGAAAATGTCGTTTTTATTCAAGACATTACTGAATTACCTGACCAATTAATTAATATTGCAGAAAAAACTGGAACGATTATCTCCACTGATTACACTTTTGCCACAGACAAATTGCCCACCTTCAACAACCAAACACCCGCGGCGATTATTTACCAACCCCCTACCACTACCTCCACTAATATATTAACTACCCCTCAAAATAGCACCCTATTTGAAGCTTACGCAATCGGTGGTCGCCCTTGGTATGAAGAGGGCGATAATGTGGTGGTGATATTCTCTGACACTCAAAGCTTCCGCAGTTTTCAAAAAACTACCGGTGGAGAAACTGATTGGCTACAAGATCGGCTCCAATATGCCCCTTTGGATTCTCCCGGAGTATTAGAAAATTACTTAGTTAATTATCATGGCCAAATCGTTGCCGAAACTGAAATATGGGTATTAGTTAAATTCCCTTCTGGAGGATATCTTAAGATCGCTAAACCTACTCAACCATCCGCCTTAAGTGCGATTAGCGGGCCATTCTTCGCCCAACAATAAAGTTTTTTTATAAAGATTCTGCCAAACTGCTTCACTCACAAATGGCACAAATGGGTGCAACATGATTAGGCAGTTTTTTAATATATAGTGCAAAGTAGCCTCGGCTGAACCATTAGTATTTATTCTACTTTTAGTAGATTCAATATATTTATCACAAAATTCATGCCAAAAATAGTCATATAACAACTCCCCCGCTTGCGCCAACCTATATTTATCCATATGACTTGTAGTTTGCTTAACAATTTGATGAAATTGATCAATTATAGCTTTATCTTCAGGCTGTAAACTCACCATGGAAATGTCTTTAAATTCAGGCGCATTCATCTGGATGAATCTAGCAGCATTACAAATTTTATTCGCAAAATTCCGATATCCCCTAATTTTATCTTCCGAAATAATACTATCATTACCTGGCGCCATACCTCCTAATAAACCCAATCGTAACGCGTCTGCCCCATATTTTTCTACCATTTCTAAAGGATCTACCACATTCCCTTTGGACCGAGATATTTTCATCCCTTGCTTGTCTCGGACCAATCCGTTTAAATACACCAACTTAAACGGGATTTTCCCTGTACAGTAAATCCCCAACATGATCATCCGTGCCACCCAGAAAAATATAATATCATACGATGTTTCCATCATAGTGGTGGGATAAAAATAATTAAAATCCTTAGTTGCTTCTGGCCAACCCAATGTAGTGAACGGCCATAACCCAGAAGAGAACCAAGTATCTAACGTATCCTCATCTTGGTGTACTGTACCGCTACAAGTAGAACATTTATCTATTGGGTCAACACTCACTGTGAAGTGCTCGGGGTTACTATCACAATAATAAACCGGAATCCGATGCCCCCACCATAATTGCCTACTAATATTCCAGTCATGAATATTACTCATCCAGTTCATGTAAACTTTTCTAAAGTTATCTGGGATAAATTTTATTTCATTATTTTCTACAGCTGTAACAGCCGCCTCTGCCAAGGGTTTGATTTTGACAAACCACTGTTTAGAAATCATTGGTTCTAATGTGGACTTACAGCGTTCACAAATACTAATTGCATTTTGGTATGGTTCAACTTTTTCAACCAGGCTTTCTTTCTCCAGCTCGGCTACAATAGCCACGGCGGCGGCTTTAGTTTTCATCCCAGCAAATTGCCCAGCATTCTCATTCATTTTTAAATCTGGATTAATAACAGAAATGATTGGCAAACCATGCCTTTGCCCCATCTCGAAATCATTAATATCATGGGCTGGAGTAATTTTAACTGCTCCCGTCCCAAATTCCATTGATACATAATCATCGGCAATGATAGGAATCTCCCGTTTCATTAACGGCAAGATTACAGTTTTGCCAACTAAATCCTTATAGCGTTTATCGTTAGGATTAACCGCGACTGCCGTATCACCCAACATTGTCTCTGGACGCGTCGTCGCCACTACTATATATTTGTTTTCATTTTTAATGGGATATTTTATATAGGTTAACTGGCCAGAACTGTCTTTGTGATCAACTTCCAAATCCGATAAAAAAGTCTCACATCTCGGGCACCAGTTTATCGCCCGTTCCCCCCGATACAATAAACCATCATCAAACATTTTTTTGAAAGTGTAGCGCACAGCATAGCTCACATCTTCATCCAGAGTAAATTTTTTACGTGTCCAGTCGCAACTGGCCCCCAAACGCCGCAATTGGTTTTCCATTAGTTCCCGATTGGTATTAATATGTTCACCCAATTGCTTCACAAATTCTTCCCGCCCTAAATCATATTTAGTTAGTCCTTGTTCTTCTTTCAAAATTTTTTCAAAGAAAATCTGACTAGCCAAAGCAGCATGATCAGCCCCTGGTAACCACAAAGTCGGTTCGCCTTTTAGCCGATGATAACGCACCATAATATCTTCAATCGCCACCACTAAAGCATGACCAATGTGCAATTTATCGTAAGCATTAGGCGGAGGCATAATAATCGTGTATGGCTGTTTGTCTGGATCTATTTTAGGAGTGAACAAACCAGACTGTTCCCATTTGGCGTAAAGCTCTGCTTCTATTTTTTGATGCTCAAAATTTTTCGGAAGTTCTTTGTTCATCCCATTAGAAATAGGAAGCGTCTACGCTTCTGCAATTTAATAATAGTTGCATAATAATCTTGTTTTAATAGCTAATATTAGTTGTTTTTTAGTAATTACGGCACAATTTCTAACGGGATTCATGCAAAAATTTCACTCGTAGTTCTAACTTTTACATTATACCATTGGTTATTTTTAGCCCCCCGCAAAAAATAGGCCGCCAGAGCTATCATGGCCGCATTGTCCATACAATATTTTAATTCAGGCACATAATAATTAATTTTTTGTCTCGTTGCGACCTGCGCTAGTCTCTCACGTAAAACTTGATTAGCCGCTACCCCTCCCGCCAACAATAACGCGCTGGGATGATATTTTTTTATTGCTCGTTCTGTTTTGACAGCCAAAACATCAACTACTGCTTCTTGAAATTCATAAGCCAATGCTTTTTTGTCAAAATTTTGAGCAATTTTATTCAAAGCAGTCTTGAGACCAGAAAAACTCATATCTAACCCCACGGCTAACATTGGTCGGGGCAATGTATCACAGACCCCTTTTTGGGCTAATTTGGCTATTACTGGGCCTCCTGGGTAACCTAACCCTAAAGTCTTAGCCGCCTTATCGAAAGCTTCACCGGCGGCATCATCTCTGGTCCCACCAACTGACTTAAATTTATCCCAACCTTCCATAAGAATTAGTTCACTATGTCCCCCGCTCACCACTAAAGCCAACAAAGGCCATTGAGTAGCCACATTATTAGTCAACCAATTACTATAAATATGCCCAACCAAGTGATCAACCCCAATTAATGGCTTTTGCCACAGATATGCCAATGTCTTGGCAGTATTGATACCAATTAAAAGCGACCCCAATAGACCTGGGCCAACCGTCACTGCCAAGGCATCCACTTGTCTAATCGTTATATTGGTTTGTTCTAATAATTGGTCTATCAATGGCAAAATAGTTTCCAAATGCTTACGCGAAGCTACTTCTGGTACTACTCCACCAAACTTACTATGTAATTTAACCTGAGAAGCCACCAAAGACCCGACCAACTTGTGGCCATCTTCAACTAATGCTACCGCTGTATCATCACAACTGGATTCAATACCTAATATAATGTTCATCCCGTTAGAGATAGGAAGCGCTTGCGCTTGCGTAAGTTAATAATAATTGCTTGATACGTTTAGTTATTAATTCCAATATATTTTATAAGTGAGACGGTATTATCGTTATCTCTAACGGGACAAGTATAGCATATCCAGAGCCTAAAATGACGAATAAACACCGTTAATTTCTGCCCAACGAGATGATACACAAACGCATCCCGTATAATAAGAATATGGAATTACAAATAAACCAAGGATTGGATAGGCAGAGCTGGGATTATTTTGTTCTGCAACATCCAGATGGTAATCTCTTGCAAAGCTGGGTTTGGGGAGAATTTCAAAAAAATTTTGGCTATAAGATTTGGCGTTTAGCAGTAACAAGCGAGGGACAAACTTTGGCCCAACTTTTAGTCATTAAGATACCGCTCAAATTTGGCCTTAATATCTTTTATGCTCCCCGAGCAATTCTGATTAATAAAACTCAACCCGCTAATCATCAACACACTGCCATGAAATTGATAATAAATTATTTAAAAAAAATCGCCTCAAAAGAAAAAGCTATTCTATTCCGTACTGACCCCCCTCTTCCCCCTGATGACTCTACCGCCTTGTCCATTTATAAATCATTGGGTTTTGTAGTATCTCCCAAATCCACTCAACCTAAAACTAATCTGTGGTTGGATATCCGCCCTAAAGAGCCTAATTTGCTATTACAAATGAAACCAAAAACCCGTTATAATATCCGGTTGTCAGAAAAACATAATATTAGAGTTCATGCCACTCAAAAACCAGAAGAAATCACTATCTTTAATGATTTAATACATACCACTTCCATACGGGATAGTTTCCACTCTCATCCAGACAATTATTATACTCAACAATTTTTTACTTTGAGCAAATATAACTCTATGTCTTTATTTGTGGCAGAATATAATGGCCAACCACTAGCAACCGCTTTGGTTAGTTTTTTTGGTCATACTGCCACCTATCTGCATGGCGCCTCGAGCGGTCAACACAGAGATAAACAACCCACATATGCCTTGCATTGGGAAATTATTAAAACCGCTAAACAGCATGACTGCACTATTTATGATTTAGGTGGGGTTAATTTAAGCACCCACCATGCCTGGGCGGGTATTACTCGATTTAAACTAGGTTTTGGTGGTAATATAGTTGATTACATTGGTAATCTAGAGTTACCTTTAAACAAACCTTGGTTTAAGTTATACCAGTTGTTAGTTAATAAATCCTATGATTAAAGTTATTAAAAAAATTCTTCGTCCTATACTGTATAGCTTACCTTGGCTATATGATGCTTACCATCGTTCTCAGGGAGTGTTAGCCGCAACTGCTTATGGCTTCCCTGCCATGAAAATGCGCATCATTGGTATCACTGGTACTAACGGTAAAACTACGACCGCAAATATTTTAGCGCACATTTTAGAAACTAGCGGGGCAAGGGTAGGTATGGCAACTACTGTGAATGTTTGGACTGGCGCCAAGAAATGGGTTAATGAAACCAAGATGACTACCCTTAGCCCGTTCTCTCTCCAAGGATTATTGCGCCAAATGGCCAACCACAAATGCCGCTACGCCATTATTGAAACCACTTCCCATGCCTTAGTACAACACCGCACCTGGGGTATATTCTATGACATGGCAATTTTTACCAACATCACTCATGACCATTTAGATTATCACAAGACTTTTGAAAATTACCGTACTGCTAAAACTAAATTATTCCGCGAATTAGCAGACAGTTTGCGCAAACCCGGTATGCCTAAAATTTCTGTTGTTAATATGAGTGATCCCAACGCCGAACACTTTTCAAAATATCCTGCAGACCAAAAATATTTTTACGGCATTGATCTGCCAGCTACACCAGTTACACCAGATATCACGATTTATGCCAACAATGTGCATGAAGGCCGGCAACACACTTACTTTACTTTGAATACACCCAAAGGCAATATTGATATCAAGCTCCGCTTATTGGGTAAATTTAATATTTACAACACTTTAGCAGCCGCTAGTGCCGCTTATGCGCTAGATATTGATATCCAAACTATCCAACAAGGTATTGAGAGTCTTTGGCAAATACCTGGGCGCATGGAGTACGTACCTAACAACAAGAATTTAGACATAGTAATAGATTACGCCCACACTCCTGATGGTTTCCAAAAGGTTTTCGAAGCCCTGCGCCCTCTTGCGCGCGGCAAGATCATTACTGTGTTCGGCGCCGCTGGTGACCGCGATAAAACTAAGCGTCCTATTTTAGGACAAATCGCCTCGCAATTTGCTGATGAAATTATTTTAACCGAAGAAGACCCGGGTTCGGAAAACCCTGGTACGATTATTAACCAAATTTTACCTGGCATCAACACCACTAAATTTGCTATCGGCAAAAATATGCATATTATTTTAGATCGCAAATCAGCCGTCCAGCGCGCTTTAACCCACGCTAAACCAAATGATTTAATTTTATTGCTGGCTATGGGGGCTCAAACTGTTTTGACGCGTAAAGATAAAAAAATTCCTTATAGTGAACGCGAAGTAGTTCAACAAATTCTTAAAACTATGTCATAATAATCTGTTCTATTACTAAATAAAAAGATTTGTATGGAATTTGATGAACCCCGCCGACCAATCACGCCCGATCCATGGGGAGCACCGCCCCCACCACCTCCTCCAATAACTGACCAACCACCAGCCAGCCCTTCTGCTCCCTTGCCACCACCTGTTATGCCAAACCCAATTTTCTCCCCGATGCAACCACCCCACTTATCACCTCAAATACCTGTGAGTATATTTGTGATGATGTTTGTTATTGTCCTAGCTACTTTAGGTTTAATATTTGTAAATACATGGATTCAACCCAGTAACCCAAGAGAAATTATTGTTAAAGGCACTGGGGTTGCTTATTCGGCGCCCGATGTGGCCAAAATTGACTTTGGCGTGAGAAGTGAAGCCAAAAATCTGGCGGATTCCCAACGCGCTAACGCTAACGCTATCGCCAAAATTAAAAACGATCTATCCGCCTTTGATATCCAGACTGAGGATATCCAAACCATCAACTACAATATTAATCCCGATTATATTTATTATGGCTCACAAAAGCCTCGCCTAACTGGATATACTACTTATCATTTTTTGCGCTTGACTATCCGTAAATTAGAAGTAGTGGACGCCATTCTACAAACATTAGGATACTCGGGTGCTACTGATATTAGCCAAATTAGTTTTACTATTGATGATACGGCCGAAATAAAAAGCGAAGCGCGTGAACGAGCCATAGCCGATGCCAAAGTTTTGGCTGAACAAACAGCTAATTTAAGTGGCACTAAGTTAGGTAAAATTATTTCTATCCAAGAAGAATCTACTAATGATAGATACTCTACCCCATTACCTTTTGGAGACTACGGTGGCGGAGGTGGAGGTGATAATACCACAGGAATTGAAGAAGGCTCATTGTCTGTTACTTCTCATGTGACCATTATCTACTCACTAACATAATCTGTACCTTATGAAGTGAAGCCCACTCCTCCTGTGCTTCACAACAGCAGTACATCCCCAGAAAGACGGGCCCATCATTGGGCCCGTTGCTACTATAAAATCAGCTATAATTAAGTTATGACGATAGGGAGAAAAAAATTAGTGCTGATAGATGGGAATGCTTTGGTGCACCGAGCTTTTCATGCCCTAGCTCAGGCCAATTTAATTTCCCCTACCGGCGAGCCGACTGGAGCAATTTATGGTTTCGCTGTTATGTTATTAAACATCTACACTAAACTGCGCCCAGATTATATTGCTGTGGCCTTTGATACTTCCGCCCCCACCTTCCGCCATAAAGAATACGCCGAATACAAAGCTACCCGCATTAAGGCACCTCAAGAATTATATGATCAAATCCCGCGCATCCAAGAATTAGTGGAAACTTTTAATATTCCAATGTTTCTTAAGGATGGGTTTGAAGCTGACGATATTGTTGGCACTCTCGCCAAACAATCCCCTGAGACTATTGATACTTATATTGCCACTGGGGATATGGATGCTCTGCAATTAGTTGATAACCACACCTTTGTTTATGCCCCGCGCAAAGGTTTTTCTGACATTGTTATTTATGACAGTAAGGAAGTGGAAGCCAACAAAGGCATTAAACCAACCCAAGTGATAGATTTTAAAGGCTTACGGGGCGATCCATCAGACAATATCCCTGGAGTACCTGGCATTGGCGAGGTTACTGCCAAAAAATTGCTTTCCGAATATGGCAGTATAGATAAAATCTACCAGCACATTAATGATCTACCAGATAAAACTCGTGAATTATTAGTTAAAAACAAAGCTAAGGCCATTCAGAGTCGTGAGTTAGCCACTATTTTGACTAATATCCCGATTAAGTTAGATCTTAAGAAAGCCCAAGCAGTAGAATTTGATGCCAACCGAGTGCGCGATCTTTTCTTTAAATTAGGCTTTCGCAGTTTAGTCAACCGCATTCCTAATGGCACTCTTACGAAAGGCGGACAAACCTCTTTTTTTGAAAGCGCCCCAACTGGCAAAACTGCGCGGGGCAAAGGCAAATTAAGTTTTACTGAAAAATTAGACCACGATCTAGACCCAATTCTGCGTCAAATGGAAAAAAATGGCATTTTATTAGATGTTGGTTTTGTCCAAAAATTGAACCAGCAAGTATCGGAAGATTTAGACAAACTGACCCAAAAAATCCACAAACAATCTGGAGTAGATTTTAATATTAACTCCCCTGCCCAATTAAGTGAAGTGTTATTTAAAACATTAAAACTCCCGGTGGCAGGGATCAAAAAAACTAAAACCAGTTATTCAACTGCTGTGGGCGAGTTAGAAAAAGTTATTGATCACCACCCGATTATCAGAAACATTTTGCAGTACCGCCAATGGGAAAAACTGCGCAATACTTATTTAGAAACTTTGCCTCGTCTGGTGGATAAACACAGTCATATCCATACTACTTACGCCCAAGATACCTCTACTGGCAGATTAAGTTCATCTAACCCTAACCTGCAAAACATTCCCATCCGTTCGGAGTTAGGCGCCGAAATCCGCAAAGCATTTATTGCCTCCAAAGGATATTTACTCTTGTCGGCTGATTATTCCCAAATTGAGCTTCGCATTGTTGCTTCCCTCTCTAAAGATACGCGCATGATGGAATCTTTCTTAAAGGGCGAGGACATTCATGCTCGGGTGGCCGCCGAAATTAATGGGGTAATCATTAGTGAGGTAACCAAAAACCAACGCAGAAATGCCAAGGCAGTTAATTTTGGCTTAATATATGGCGTCAGCCCTTATGGCCTTTCTGCTAATACCGATATGAGTGTCGTGGAAGCGAGCGCATATATTAATAAATACTTTACTTTGCACCCCGGTATCAAAAAATATATGAAAGAGATTGTGGCTTATGCCCAACAACACGGTTATGTGGAAACTTTATTTGGCAGAAAGCGAGAAATCCCCGAATTACAATCCAGTATTATGGCAGTACGCAATGCCGCCCAACGCGCCGCCATCAATATGCCCATCCAAGGCACGGCTGCTGATATGTTGAAATTGGCCATGCTTGATATTGCCAAACATTTGCCCCGGGTCAGCCCTAAAACTAAGATGTTGCTCCAAGTTCATGATGAACTAGTTTTAGAAGTACCTGCCAAAGAGACTAAAAAAGTTGGCAAACTCGTTAAAACTGCTATGGAAAATGTTTATAAATTAGATGTACCGATTATTGCCAATGTTTCCGCCGGCCCCTCCTGGGGCACCACCACACCTATCAAGATAAATTAAAACTGATTCTTTTCCCTATTGACACAATCTATGCACCTGTGATATAATCAAATTGTTATATGCATAGATTATAGATGTATGAAAAATCGGCTTTCCATCGGTGAAGTATCCAAACGGCTCGGGGTGTCCATTGATACCCTGCGGCGCTGGGACAGTAAAGGTGTGTTAAAATCTCACCGGGTCTCTCCTACTGGACATCGCTACTACAATATTGAAGATATAGATAATATCTTATCAGCTCAAAAGTCAGGAAGAGATGCGCCTTTTATCAGTTCCGCGCGAAATTGGGCTAGCACACCTGAAGATCAAGTGATCTCCCCATCAGATCAATATTGCTCCACTCGCGATGTATTTTCTGCGCGTGTAGAACGAATGGATCACGAACTGGCCAAAGTGCCTGAATTACACCACTTGACTTCATTGATCACTGTTATTGCGGGAGAGATTGGCAATAATTCTTTTGACCATAACATCGGTAACTGGCCTGACTTACCTGGAATTTATTTTTACTATGACATCACTAATAGATATTTAGTTATGGCTGACCGTGGTGTCGGTATATTACATACTCTCCAGCGCGTCCGCCCTAATCTCCAAACTCCCCAAGAGGCCCTGCGACTCGCTTTCACTGAAAGGATATCAGGCCGCGACCCGGAAGCACGAGGTAATGGTCTAAAGCTTATCCGCAAAGTAGTTACCGAAAATCCTCTGTGTCTTGCTTTTCAATCTGGAAATGCGAAACTTGAATTGCAACAAAACGATACTGGCTTAAAGATTAAGTCTGTCCCCTTCTTACGTGGCTGTATGGCAGTTCTTTACTTTTAATTATTTGGTTTAAATTTATGCTGATTAAATTAGAAAAATTTGGTACTATCCTGATGTCGCGGCCAGCTGGTCGAGACGCCGCCTTGGCGCTACAATCGCAACTTACTGGTATCACCCCAAACGAATCTTTGGAAATTGATTTTGCCGGCGTCGCCGCTTTTGCTCCTTCCTGGGGAGATGAATTTCTCCGACCATTGTTTAAGCAATACCCTGGTCGGGTAATTTTGCTCAACATAGACAACCCCTCCGTCAAAGCTACTTTGGAGATATTGGGCTACTATCCCCAAAAACCGTGATGGAAAATATCTATAAACTGGATGTGCCGATTATTGCCAATGTTTCCGCTGGCCCCTCCTGGGGCACCACCACACCTATCAAGATAAATTAAAAATTAAGGTAATACCTCAATTTCACTCGGCAAATATAATTATTCCCCGAGTGAAGCCCTATTCGACGGGGCGGAGTCGAGGGGTTATATTAAATAATCAAAAAATCAGGGTCGTCTAAATATCAAATGTAAAAACCCGCCGAACTGGCGGGATTTTTAACACAAAGTGCAAAAATAGGGGTGGGAAGTTATTAGCTCCCGTTTTTCTAGTTCCCTTTTCCTCTCTGGTAGATCTTATAGAGATCTATATGGGTCTCGGGAAAATCCGGGGGCAAATCAAAGGCATGTTCCCAGACAAGGGACAAATGATCCTCAAGTTCTACCTCGGCGAGAACGGAACTAAACCTCTGGAGAGACGCAATGTCATCGGCGAACGCACCGATTTCGATCGCGCTGATGACCCCGTCTTGCCAAGCCTGGACCAACCCTCGGTAAGCAATTTCCCGCATCTTAGAAACAGTGATGCGGTAAACACTCGCCCTGTGACAATCCGCGGCGACATCCCAGGCATACAGGTCACTTTCAGCAAGAAAAATGATTCGGTCGTGGCACCACTCAGCGCCACTAGCCAACCCAATCTCCAGTTTCTGAATCGTTTCCCCTGCCTCTTTATCGCCGAGAACTGGGAGAGTGTGTTTCAGAATCTCAGTGTGTGTTAACGGCTTCATTGAACCCTCCTTTCTGATTCTTTTGATTGTCAATTATTTACATTAACACTTTCATTCTACTCTGTCAACAATATTCCGCCCCCAGAGCTGGGAATTTGATAATTAGGCATTTGACAGGTAATGCGATAGGAGTTATAATTTTATCTTATCGCACCTTGCGACAATCTCCACAAAAGGAGGCTACTAGATGGTTATAGCCATACCAAGCCCAAATATAAAAGCCATCCTCGATTTCCTTAGTGATTCTTGGGTAGACATGAGTATTAAGGAATGGGGACATTGGCTGGGTCTCTTGCCGCAACTCATTTTCTACCCACAGGACAAGCCCCGCCTCTGTGAAATCTTGCACAAAGCATCATCAGGAATTATGTACGCTCAAGAAGAAGCATACTATGATGATGTGGATGAAATTGTTAGATTCTGTCTAAATCTAGCAATCGCAACGTATGTTGTTCACGTCACAGCACCAACCCCTGTAGGGAAGGATGTTGATACTCCGCTCCAACAACATAGCAAGACGGCCGCAACTATTATCATCAACGTCGGCCCAACAAAGGATCGAGCATCAATCATAGACACCACTCTTTCCGCTCTGATTGACCAGGCCAAAATATTGGCGGAGTAGTCCCTTTTTTTAGCGTCGCCGGCGCACCCGCCCTATCACAGAAAATGATGGGGCTTTTTACTGCCTATCATCTGGTAAAATTAAGATATGCCCGAATTACCAGAAGTAGAAACAGTGGTTAAAGGCCTCACCCAACATATTGTCGGGCAGAGTATTAAAGATATAAAGATTCTAAATAAGAAGAGTTTTATTGTGCCCCCTCAACTGCGCTCCCTGACCACGTCCCGTGGCAACGGGCAGGCGGGAAATAATTTGAAAATTCAGAAAATAGATCGGCGAGGCAAGGCCGTGATTATTGCTCTATCCAAGGGGATGTCTTTGTTGATTCATTTAAAGATGACAGGGCAGTTGATTTATGTTTCTGGATCCCCGACGTCGGAGCGCTCCGCTTCCGGCTCGAGGATGACGAGGGGGAGGCGTCATTCTGGGGAGCCCCTGGGGCGACTCCAGAATCGTATGAATAAATCTATACGATCCTGGACAAGCCAGGATGACCCGCCGTCGCCAAAAGGCTATGGCGGGCTTCGCGGGAAAAGACTAAACCTAGGACACCCGACGAAGGATTTTACAGAGGAAATGCCATCTAGTCATACACGGGTGATTTTTGAGCTATCCAAAGGTACTTTATATTTTAATGATCAGCGGAAATTCGGCTGGGTTAAATTAGTGCCCACAAAAGATGTTGATAAAGATACTTTCATTAGCAAATTAGGGTTTGAGCCATTGAGCCATTCCTTTAATTCTGATATTTTATGGCAAGCTATTCAACACCACCCTAATAGCCCAATTAAATCAACTCTCATGGATCAATCTTTAATTGCTGGAATCGGGAATATCTATTCCGACGAGGCTTTATTTGTGGCTGGCATTCACCCTAACCGCAAAGGCAAAACCATTACCCCAGCAGACAACAAAAAACTAACTACTGCCATTAAAAAAATATTAGGATTGGGTATAAAACACGCCGGCACCAGCATTGCCAACTATAAAAACGCCGAAGGACTCCCTGGCCGCATGCAAAACTACCTCAAAGTTTATGGCCGAACTGGCAAACTTTGCCCGCACAAATGCGGGGTTGTTAAAAGCATCCGCATTGGCGGCCGCAGTGCTCACTTTTGCCCTGTTTGTCAAAAACAACCTTGAGTGTAATTGAAAAGCCAGAAATAACACCTATAAACTTGAACGGCTCAACGACGTTTCTCGTTGAGCCGTTCAGTTTCGTGCCCTTAACCAGCCATTGGAGCTCGAGCGATAGGTATCCCAAAAATTACCGCTTCGTGAAGCCGGTTACACCGGCGAGAGCGGAAGGTATATTTTTGGGTGGATACTGAGCAAGAGCGACTGGCCGTCCTTTCGGTGCTACCACTTTGGACGAGCAAAGTGGTAGCGAAAAGAATAGTAGGTTAAGATCCTGAAACAAGTTCAGGATGACGGGCGTTAGTTAGATTAGGAGCGAAAGCGGACAGACACAACTAGATTGTGGCCGAGGATATGGTTGACTTGGGCAACAATTTTGTGTTTTTGACTTCTAATATCATAAATTACTGCCGGGTCGGTGACTAAAATAGTTAAAACTCCATCGCGGAAATTAATCGCTTCATGTTTTTCAATAATAGTCTTAAGAAAAAACTGCTTAGCATAATCATTCCACAGTTGACAGATTTGCGCCCCCTCAACTTGGGCATTAGTTTGTAATTCTGTGATATTCTCTGGCAATAAACTAGATAGTTTTTGCAAGCTCATATTCTAATTTCTTAACTGCACCCTGCTCTATCTCAATTATATTGGCTGTTTGATCAGCAAATCGGCGATCTATTGTAGTAAAAATAACCTGCACCCCTTGCAAACAATTAATGAGGGCACGGCTTTTGGCTTGATCTAACTCAGAAAAAACATCATCAAATAAATAAATCGGTGTCTCTTTGGTTTGTTGTTTTAAATATTCCCCTTCCGCCAATTTAAGTGCTAACACCAACAACCTAAACTCCCCTTGCGAAGCAGATTGCCGAGCATCCCAACCATCTAAAAATATTTCTAAATCATCCCGATGCGGACCAAAAATTGTAAAACCAATTCTAGTTTCAATTGAGCGCCGTTGTTGCAAATAATTAAGATAATTGGCTGGGTCAGCCAGCTCAATCGGGGTAGTGTATGTGAGAGTTACTTCGCGTTGACTGCCGTAAATCTGTTGGAATAGTTGATTAACCAACCCTGAGATGTTTTTTATTAGTTGGTGGCGTTTTTGGATAATCCGGCTCCCTGTCTCGGCAATTTTTTGATCCCAATCTGCTAGTTCGTCTATATCAACCACATTCTGCTTGATAAGTTTTAATAGTTGATTACGCTGTTTTAAAGTATTTAAATAATCTAACCAATCGGCGTAATAAACTTTGTCTGTTTTAGCAATCAAAGCATCTAAAAAAGCCCGGCGCTGGCTGGGTTGCATCCGCAATAATGCCGTATCATCAGGAGAAAACAAAACCGTCAACAAATTGCCTATTAATTTAGCCCGGCCAATTTTGGTACCATTTAATTTAAACAACTTAGTGATTTTTTCATCTAATTTTTGCCAAGCCACCGTAATGTTTTTAGTTTGTTGGTAGGCCACAAAGTCACATTCCACCATGGCGAAAGTTTCATTATGCTTAACCAACCAATTATCTTGACGACTACGAAAAGAACTACCGTTAGACAAGTAGTGAATCGCCTCTAAAATATTAGTTTTACCTTGAGCGTTGTCTCCAATTATAAAATTTCTATCTTGAAACTCTATCGCCACTTGCTCAAGATTGCGAAAATTGGTTATTTTCGCTTTAATTAACTGCATTAACTCCTAAGCGGCATAATAATATACATAATCCCTTGACCATTTTCTGGACGAATCACCCCAGGATTGATTTTACCAATAATTTCTAATTTAACTTTAGAGCTATCCACCCCACTCAAAGCATCAAGTAAATATCTAGCATTAAAACTCACTTCATTTTCTTCACCCTCCACAACACATTCAATTTGGGATTTAAAATTACCTAATTGTGACGAAGTAGCTTCAATTAACAAGTGATCTTTATGTAAAGTAATTTTAATATTGTTAGCGTTTTCTCTAGCAAAGAAACTAGCAGTTTTAACTGTATTAGCAAATTCTGCGGTAGACACTATTGTGTTGGTTTTAAAACTCTTAGGAATAATTTGCTCATAATCCGGGTAATCCCCCTCAATAATCCGCGAGGTAATATCCATATCTGGGAGTAAGAACATTACTTGATTTTCTGATACTATAATTTTAATCTTCTCTGGCCCACTAATAATCCGATGTAGTTCTTGAATAGTTTTTACAGGAATAATAAAGCTAGCTTTATTATTAGTAGGGATATTAATAGTTCTTTCTGCTAACCGATAACTATCTGTGGCCACCATTTTTAATGTATTATCACCTATAACAAAATAAACACCTGTTAAAACTGGTCGAGATTCATCATAAGAAGCTGAAAACACAACTTGGCTAATAGCATTTTTTAGCACCATACCATCTATTTCTAAAACTTCTTTGCCAATTATTTTGGGGATAATAGGAAATTCATCAGCGGCCATTCCATTAATATTCGCTTCACTTTTTTCAGTTTTTGCAGATAACACCCCATTATTACTCTCTAGAGTAATTTTTTCTTCATTCAAACTATTAACAAAACTACTTAATACTTTCCCTGGCACAGTAAGACTACCTTCATTTTCAATTTTTCCCCCTAAATAATAATTAATCCCTATTTCTAAATCAGTAGCGGATAATACTACTTGACCTTCGTCGGTTTTAATTAAAACATTATTCAAAATTGGTAAAGTATTTTTACTAGATACAATTTTATCAATTGCGTTTAACCCTTTTTTGAATTTTTCCAATAGTATAGATATCCTCATATTTTTTTGTTTATAGATTTAAATTATTCTTTAAGTTATTTAATTAGTAGTTAGTAGAGGTGTGAATTATGGTGATAAAAGTTGATTAAATAATGTGGTAAGTAATATTTATTAATTTAAGTATGTTGATTAAATGGGGATGATATGTTGATAAATAAATAAAATTTAAAATTTCCCCTTATTATCCACACTATATAATTTTTCTTTAATATTTATAATCTCGTTCTCTAAATCAACATTTTCTAAAACTAAATTCTTTATTTTATTATAATTATGAATAATAGTAGTATGATCTTTCCCTCCTATTTCCCGAGCAATAGCAGTATAGGGTAGATCTAATTCTTCTCGTAAAAGATAAATTAAAATTTGCCTAGGGATAACAATCTCTTTATTGCGCTTTTTGCCTAATAAATCTTCTTTTTTGATGTCATAATACTTGGAAACCATTTTGATAATATCGTGAGAGTGTAGCATTTTTTTGCCAGGGTTAATTAAAATACCACCCAACAACCCCTCAACGTCCTCAATATTAGGCATAGTGTTGTTAAGTTGACCAAAAGCCACAATTCTAGTAAGTGCTCCCTCTAGTTCCCTGATGTTGTTTTGAATTTTTTGAGCGATTAATTCTAAAATATTCTCTGCCAAAGGAGATTTTAAATTACTAGCCTTAGATTTAAGAATAGCCAATCTAGTTTCGTAATTGGGGGCGGTGACATCAGCCATCATCCCCCATTCGAACCGAGATCTTAAACGAGCATCTAAAGTAGAGATAGCTTTAGGGGGACGGTCAGAGGCTAAGACGATTTGTTTATTGCTCTCGTACAAAGCATTAAAGGTGTGGAAAAATTCTTCTTGGGTGGCATCTTTACCTTCTAGAAATTGAATGTCGTCGATTATCAAACAATCTACTCTACGGTATTTTTCTTTGAATTCCCTGGTAGTTTTTTTAAGAATTGAATCCACCAATTCATTAGTGAATCTCTCGCTAGTAATATAAACCACCTTTTTCTTCGGGTAATTAGTCAAGATAGCATTACCAATCGCTTGCAATAAGTGGGTTTTCCCTAGGCCAACCCCTCCGTAAATAAATAAAGGATTATAAGTAATGCCGGGTGCATTGGCTATCGCTTCAGCGGCGGCTTGGGCTAGATGGTTGCTTTCACCTACAACAAAGGTTTCAAAGGTGTAGCGAGGGTTAAGGCGCTCTATGGTTTCACCTGTGCCTCTAGTTTTGATCAAAGTAGAAACAGGCGGGCGTTCAATTGGGCGACCGGAATTTTTGGACACAGATGGGCTGGGTTCACTGAAGATAGTTTCGCGCTGGGATTTTATCCCCACCACATACTCAATTTTTTCTAACCCAGGTAAACTACGCAGTAAACATTTTTTAATAATCTCGGTTTCGTATTTTTTTTCGAACCATTCTTTAGTAAAAATATTGGGTACCCGAATAAACACTACCGTAGGAGAAGAATTAATAATCTCAGTATTTTTAAACCAAGTACTAAAATTAGCCGGGCTTAAAGTAATTTCGGCTTCTCCTAAAACATTTTGCCAAAGACGCTGATTATCCACCAT
>JAZDHT010000021.1:0-10526 GCA_043805615.1 Patescibacteria group bacterium
AAGGAGCTATCTGATGAATAGTCAGCATACTTCTCATATCGACAAACCTGTTGGTAGTGGTCTCGCTAAGCATCTCGGCCGAATGGTTGAGGACGCAATGCCTGATTACCCTGGCGGGACAGCTAAGGCGGATTTAGCTAAGGGACACCCTGGCTTCTCCGACAAGCTCTACGAGCTGATCGACGGTCTTGCAACTGAACAGGCCATCCGTTTACCAATCATCCAGCGTCCACCGTGGAAGACCATCGAACTGGGCACTCAGCCCAATGCCGATGGTTATCGTAAAGCCTTGAAACAGAACGGTTTTCGCATCAGCGACTGGGCTAACGACATTATGGACAAACCGGCCTTCACGGTGGCAAACCAGCCTGAGACTATCGACTTGGTATTCGTGACCGTGGCCGAGCTCGGCTTCCCTGATGGAGCAACCCGCAAGGATATCTACGAGAAGGCCCTGTCGTTAGGTTTGTCTCTCTGCCCTCCGGAAGTCGGTTCCGCTTTGCGACTGGCTTACCCAGACCAGCCAAATGGTGAATGGATCTTTATTGGCATGGAGCCGATCACAGATTCCGATGGTGACCTCAACGTTTTCTGCGTCGCGCGCGCTGACTCTGACCAGTGGCTGCTCACGGACTGCGCCGATCCCGACTCTGTCTGGCGCAGTAGTTTTCGTTGGGTGTTCTGTCGTCGCAAGTAATTAGTCCTTGGGTCTTGAATTCTTAATTCTTTTAGATCCTTTGACCTTGATTTTTCACCCCGCACATTGTGCGGGGTTATTTTTGTATTTGATATACTGAAAATGGAATTAGGTAAATATGCTGATGACTAAGGTTGCTGGCTACCGAACCCAGTATCCATCTGTCCAGAATGTCTCCGACTAAGGTTTGAGATAGTGTGGTATATGTAGAAACTTCAAAAAATGAAGATACTTAGTGAGAGATATTCAGCTAAGCTCTCTCAAAAAGGTTCTAACATCTTCCACCCTGGCCGTCAAAACTCGGTCACGGGCAGGCATCATGAGCCGTTGAAAAATAAGTCAAGAAACCCTTGATTCTGTGAATTTTATGACAAAGGGCTATTTTTTGGCGTGCTGAAGCAAATAATTTGAATATGACCACTCTACATGTTACAATTCAGATATCTTTGAATTAGGGCTGGGGGATTTACCCAAAGCCCTCACCTTGAAATATTAAAGGAGAACGCCATGATACTAAAGGGTATCGATTTCGGTAATGTTATTGCCGCTTCAGGAGCCCTTAACTTTTTTGGTGATGGGTACTGGTTTCATGAATGGCTGAGACGGTTTAGGTTGCTAGATCATTCAGGGATAACTTTTGTAGCCAAAACCAGCACACTCTATCCCAGAGAAGGCAATATGCCTCTTTGGCCGGGCACTACTATCCCCAAAGAACTTAAACCCGCATGCATCATTGTAAATCCCCTTAAAGGTATTGTATTAAATGCAGTTGGTTTAAGTGGACCGGGAATCTTAGCTCTGTTGCAAACTGGTCGGTGGCAAAAACAAACTGATCCATTTTTCATTTCATTTATGTCCGTAGATCCTGATCCAAAACTCCATGCTTTTGAGTTTGAACAGTGTATTAATCTTTTAGGGCCCTACTTGAAAGATTTTCAAGCTTCGATAGGTTTGAAAATCAATTTCAGTTGCCCTAATGTAGGCATGGAACTGCAATCAGGTGATGAACTACGCGAGAAAGTATGTGAGTTCTTAACGATTGGTTCTCAATTGGGGATACCTCTAATTCCTAAGTTCAATGCAATGCTACCGCCGAAAACAGCATTGGCAATTGCAGAACACGATGCTTGTAGTGCGATTTGTGTGTCCAACGCCATACCGTTTGGTGCATTACCTGAGCAGATTGACTGGAAATATTTGTTCGGATCGGGTCCTTCCCCTTTGGCATATATTGATTCAAATGGTGGAGCCTTATCCGGGAAACCACTTTTCCCAATTGTGGTTAATTGGGTAAGAACAGCTCAATCTCTGGGAATTTCCAAGCCGGTTATTGCCGGTGGCGGTATTCTTAGTGTCAGAGACGCTGACACAATGATTAAATCTGGCGCTGCTGCCATTTCATTAGGTTCAGTATTTATACTGCGCCCTTGGCAAGTCCAAAGCATTATTCGTTATGCCAATGAGACTTATTCCTGAAAGGAGGGATAATAAATGACGAAATTCGAGATATATACCCAGCGTATACCAGATGACTTCCATGTGCATTTTAGACGTGGGAGGCTGTTGGAACAGGTTGTGCCTTATACTGTGATGCAGTTTCGTAGAGCTTTGGTCATGCCCAACACAGATCCCCCTATTCTGACGGCTGATGATGCTGAAAAGTATCAAAGAGAGATTATGACAATAGTTAGAAGAAGCGATTATTCATTTGAGCCTCTGATGACTATTAAGCTAGTCGATTCAACCACTCCTGCAGTAATCGCAGAAGCTAAGAAGCGGGGGGTTGTGGCTGGTAAGCTCTATCCTCAAGGTGTAACCACCGGTTCGCGGGATGGGATAACAGATTTTGAATCCTTGTTCCCGGTGTTTGATGAAATGGAAAAAGTCGGATTGTGCTTATCCATTCATGGGGAAATGCCAGGGTCAGCTCCTCTTGATGCCGAGAGGGATTTTTTACCGGTTGTTCGGCGAATTGCAGAAGCATTTCCCGGACTTAACATGGTGTTGGAACATATTTCAACTGCCGAAGCAGTGCAAACGGTGTTAAGTTTGCCAGATGCGGTAGCGGGTACAATTACAGCACATCATCTATTTTTAATTACAGATGATGTAATGAACAAGGATGGTGCTATCATCCACCCCCATAATTTTTGCAAGCCCATCGCCAACACCCCGCAAGATCGTTTTGCTATTTGCCAGGCTGCTTTCAGTGGTAATCCTAAGTTCTTCTTTGGGTCAGATAGCGCTCCTCATCCTTCTCAATTCAAACAGGGTAGTGATATTCGTCCGGGCATTTTTTCTGCTCCAGTAGCAATGTCACTATTGATGGAGATTTTTGAGCAGGTTGGTGGGGGAGAGTTAGTTAAAACTTACCTCGAAAATTTCACTGCGGTGTTCGGAGCGAACTTTTATGGCTTGCCAGTTAATACTGGCAAAAAGATAAGTATGATTAAAAAGCCTCATGAAGTTATCCCCGAATCCTATGGTACGATAGTGCCAATAGTGCCATTTGGGGCTGGCCAAGAACTCCGATGGCACCCCCATGGGCGTGACAATTAGTTTATTGTATTGTGCAAATCAATCAAAAGGCGAGTTTTTACTCGCCTTATTTTTTTCTTATCATCCCAACCTTTTTCGTCATTCTGGGGAGTCCGCCATCCGGCGGATGACTCCAGAATCTATTCTTATGTCATCCTGAACTTGGTTCAGGATCTGAAAACAAAACATACAAATTATCCTTTCCCAGAGCCAAAAATCTTGACTGAGAGCTAGTTTTTTGATACTATCAAATCATCACCAACATGGTGAAATCTTTGATAAAAGGAGCTCGTGAACAACATGTCCATCTTAATGATCATAAGTATTGTTTTTTTGGGCACTGGTTTTATTTCTGGGATAGTAATAGAAATAGTCTTTTCAATTAAACATCAATGTACTAGTGCGAGATATTATCGTAACAGTACTACAAGAGTGGGTTCTATTATTGTTTGGGGTCCCTTAGTGGTGTGTTGTATCGGGGTTTTGTTGATTATTATAGGTGATTTATGCACCTAAACTGGAGCGTATTCATTTGAAGACCACCATTTAACGGTGGTTTTTTCTTACCCAAATAATTTGAATTATCCTGATGTTATAATAAGCTTGGATATCTAGTTTAGTTAAATTGTTAAATTGTGGAGGTTACAATGAACAAAATGATCAGTTTGGCACTAAGTGGTAGTTTGTTATGTGGTTTGATTCTGACCAGTGGATGTTCTTATCTACCTAAATACGAAGACTATACTCAAAACGGAGTTTCAATGGAGCCAACTATAATGGATAATACAGAAGTAAAAATAGCAACGGGTGATAGTGTAATAAAGAATCTTAAAAGGGGTGATATTATATTGTTTAGATATTCGAATAACTCAAAGCTTAGATTAACAAAAAGGATTATAGCTCTACCAAGCGAAACCATTGAAATTAAAGATGGTGAGGTATACATAAACGATGTGTTGTTAAACGAACCCTATACTAATTCTCAGACCACTACTTTTTTGGGGGAATTCAAAAGTGAGATGAAAGACAAGGAATATTTTGTGATGGGCGATAATCGCTCAAATAGCTCGGATTCACGGGCCTGGGGATCTGTATCAGAAGATACGATTATAGGCAAAGTGATAATTTAATTTATTTAATCCAAAAAATTCTAATCTGTCTCGACTTCCCTGGCCCGCCTTGATGGCTAGGCGGGTTGTCGAATAGTTTAAGATAATTACATTAAAACATTGACTGGGAGTGTGTTTTTTAGCATGTGCGAAGAAGTTAATGACCTATTTGCAATGATCCGCCGGCTGGCGGATGAACGCAGGAGGTAACCAAGTGACCTGTCCGCTCCATTAAATCTAATAGTCAACAAAACCCCTTCCCAGAGGTGGTTTTTATGCTAGGATATATCTATGGATGTAAGAATCATTAATAAACCCATTACTCGGGCTGAATTGAAGATAATTGCCAAAGAAAGATTCGGTGATTTAGTAAAAGCAGTTATTGATATTGAGAAAAACATTATAGCTCTAGGAGTGGAGTTGCACGCCGACGGAGAGGCAGTCTTATTGGAACAGGGCTCAATTCAAAATAATCTGTGGGGTATTAACTTATATCCCAATTTAACTAGTGATGATTGGATTGAGTTTGATTCAATGATCAATGTACGCCCCTCTCAAAATAATCGCTCACGGAATGTAGAAGATGCAGTAATTCGGGAAAAGATTATTGAAATTATTAATAGATTAATCAAATAAGTTGTGTATCATCAAGATTTGACTGCTGAAAAATGGGCTAAACTTACTTTATCAGAACAACTGGGTAATGTAGGTAGTGAAGTTAGTAGAATGATTAAATGGCGCGGTAAAGATAATGCTATAGCCGAGCGGGCTTTTGAGCGGATGCTTGAGCTAATGGATCTTACTCTGCAAAGCCAGACCAACGGATCTCGTTTACGAGAAATTGCTAGAAGTCGAGAAATGGTAGTCTCTAGTTGGTTAGAGAATGACAAATATACTGATTCTAATCTAGCTTATTTAAATAAGTATTTTCTCCAATTTGCTTTATTGGCCTGCCAACATAGAATAATATAGTCCAGGAGTAAATAATTGTTTAATTTGGTCTAATCGCCTATACTGAAGGCGTTATTCTATTTTTTAAAATTAAGAGGTTATTATGTTTTGGTTTTGGATAATCCTAGGTTTTATTGTTTTTGTCATCCTTATCTCTATTAAACAGATAAATCAATATCAAAAAGGGTTAAGATTTACTTTAGGTAAGTTTACTGGGCTGATGGAACCTGGCTGGAGGTTAGTTTGGCCGATATTTCAGTTTTATAAAAGGGTTGATATGCGAGTCAAAGCTGTGGATGTTCCAGACCAGGAAGCCATCACAAAAGATAATATTTCAGTTAAAGTTAATGCGGTAATTTATTATCGAGTAACCCAGGCTGATAAAGCTGTTTTAGAGGTAGAAAACTATTATTATGCTATTTCACAGATGGCTCAAACTACTATGCGTAATGCAATTGGCCAAGTAGATTTAGACCAGTTATTATCTCAGAGAGATCAAGTGTCGGATAGTATCAGAGATATTATCGATGCGGCGACTGACCCTTGGGGTATCAAGGTGGATAATGTGGAACTAAAGGATATTACTCTGCCAGAGGAAATGAAGCGAGTTATTGGGAAGCAAGCAGAGGCCGAAAGGGAAAAAAGGGCCATTATTATAAAAGCCGAGGGAGAGGTTTTAGCAGCAGAAAATATGGCAAAAGCGGCACAGATATTATCTGGTTCTCCTGGCGCTCTTCATTTGAGAACATTACAATCTATTAACGACATTAGTTCGGATCAGTCTAATACGATTGTGTTTGCTACCCCATTAGAAGTTTTGCGAGCTTTTGAGGGTTTTGGTAAACCTGCTATGCCGATAAAAACAGATACCCAATCTCCCAGTCCCAAAGATATCAACTAAAGTTAAAAATCGAGGTCTTTAATCAATAAATCATTAAACGGCTCACCGGGGTGAGCCGTTTACTCTTGCAGTATTGGATAATAATTTTTCAGGGTTTTCTCAGGAAAATTAACATTAAAGAATGATTCAATTAAATTAATCGCTCAATTTTTTGTGTTACGATAATGATGTTATAAAGACAAACAATTAATTAAAATTGAGATGAATTTTTTTAATTTAGTTAATACTGAAGTAGCTTATAAATTACCTGATACACCGATCGAGGTTGGCAATTATTTTAATTATACAGGCAATGTCTCAGAAACTGGGTCATCAGTAGATGTATTATCTTGGTTTGCAGGGTTTATTACCGGTATCAATATATGGTTTTTGTGGACGGCGTTAATTATATGTGTGGTAGCCAACTGGGTCATTTTTCAAAAAGCCAAACAGCCAGGTTGGGTAGTGCTTATCCCAATTTACAACACGATTGTTTACTTGGAAATAGTAGGTCGGCCGTGGTGGTGGATATTTTTATTGTTGATCCCAGTAGTAAATCTAGTAGTCTCTATTATAATTACTCACGATTTGTCTAAAGTATTTAATCGTGATGGATGGTTTACTTTGGGATTATTATTTTTCCCGTGGATTTTTCTGCCAATTTTAGCTTTTGGTAGGTATGTCTATGTTTCCCCGTATAAATTAGCTAAATAAAAGAAGTAAAAAGAAAATAGTTATCCACAGGATGGTAAGAAAGAAAATAGCTAGCGCTGGTTTCCATGCCCGGTGTTTTACAATAAGATAACCAGGGTATCCGGCAATAATCAATAATTGTAGTAGTATTGCCACTATCACGCCAAAAGTGATTGGCGGCTGGTTAATATCAACATAGCTTTCTATAGAAGTATGTAACAATAGTGGTTGCAGATAGATCAATTCCAAAATTAAGATTACGCCTTGCAGTAGGCTAATCCATAATATTTGCGATTTAGTTGTTAGTTTTATTTTAGCCATGAGTTTTTATGCGCTAAGATTGACTATTTAAATTATATATGACATGGTGTGGAAGTAAATAGAAAATAGTTATCAGGCGTGGCGAACACGAAAAAAACATCCAAATCTAAACCTAATAAATCGCGCCATCACGGGTTGCTCAATTTAAATATTGATGATGCTACCAGAAATACTGGGTTAATTTTGTTATCGGGTTTATTAATAATTGGTCTACTGCAGATTCCGATAATTAAGCAATTTATCAATTCTCGCACCAATGCTAATGCTTTTATGAGCATCAAAACTGGTGGGATCCAACAAGACCCGTTAAATAATACCTATAATTTAATGGGTGTGACTAATGAAGCAGAACAGTTTTCAGAAGAACCACCCGTAGAAGAACCACCCGATGATCCCCAATTCCCAGATTGGGATATTCCAGCAGACCCGACCTTTGAATCATCAGGTCCTTTTGATGAGCAACAGGCTAGTCCGGTTTCTAATCTTCCCCATACAGGTAGATATTTTAACTTAGTTCCCAAATATGTATTTGCTCAAGGCCCTGGGCCTGTGGCCGGATGGTTAGATTTCAGAAACAGAGCTTTAGCTGGTGAAATTTGTATAGTTTATGCGTTTGGATTTAAGTTATATGTAGATGATGCTGAATATTGTGCCGAATATCGAACAAGATATAGTGATGCAAGTAGAGCTTGTCGAAAAAAGAAAGCAGCTGTAGAAGAATGTCTAAAAGCTATATATCAAGACAAAATAGATAATGCAGACAAAGATTACGAAGAATGTCTAAAAAATCAAACACCGTCTGGTCCGCGATGGTGTAAAAAATTTGATACTCCATATTGGATCTGGGCAATAGGATTTAGATTTAATCCATGTAATAGTTGGAGTAGCATGATGGCAAAATCGCTTAATAATCCTTGTGCCAGTAGTGCTGATGAAGGTGGCGGAGGAGGATCTGGTGGTGGATCCGGCGGTGGCAGTACTGGTTTTGGTGGTGGCGGATCTGGTGGAGCTGGCGGCGGGGATGGTACAGGCGGTGATGGAGGAGGAAGTAGTTCTGGTGGCGGAGATGGTACAGGAGGAGATGATGGCTCAGGCAAACCTCCAGGAACAGATTGCATCAATACTGATGAACCTCCTGTAGTAAAAGATGTAAAAGATGGATACAAGTATGAACTAGAAAGTGGTGACGTAACCTTTACTTGGAGTCCTACTAAAAACACTTGCCCGGATAGATATTGGATCCGCTTTAAATTAGACGGCAGGAAATTCCCACTTACTGCACCTGAATGGGGTATAGATGTTGGTCAAGAGACTGAACATACTCTTACCAATAAAGATATGAACGAAACCTTGCCAGTCGGGCAAATCCTGGAATGGCAAGTTGGGGCTGAATATGCCGGTGCATATGGTCCAGAAGTATTTTGGTTTGATAACGATGGGGACAAAGGAGATAAAGACTATCGCTATATAGAACTAGAAAACATGGCTGCTCCAAAATTACTCCAACCACCCGATAATTTTGAATATCCAAAGGGAAACTTAACCTTTGAATGGCAAACCAATACTACTTTTGGAAATGAAGAACCCCTGCCAGATAACTTTTGGTTGGAATTTCTAGTGGATGATATGCCAATATCTGCATTCTTTGAAGATTGGGGAAAAATGAATGTGTCTAATCCTCCCCAAGATCCTGGTATTCAATGTACAAGTATGACTTCATGTACATTTAGTGAAATCTGGGTTAGAAACAATATATACTTCACGGGCGATGACCCCGATGGAGGTTCTGGGGGTGATCCCACCCCAGACAATATTTGGACCTGGCGAGTTGCTGCTGAGTATCGTGGTGAAGAATATTGGAGTAAATGGAGAACAATAGGTAGACCCACTACAGATGAATTATTAACAATAGAACTTTTTGTTCCAGCAGATAATTTTGATATAGAAACGGATCCAGAATCAGAAGCAGCTGAGGGTTTTGTATGGCAATTCTCTCCTCAAGAAGAAAATACTAAATATATAATTACTTTTTTCTGGATTAATGTTGATCATGTAAAAAGATTTGAGAGTTTTCCTGTTAATCATCTTAATGATTTAGAATATCAACAATATGGTTATGTAATTTCTGATTTAAATCAGTTACGCTACGATATAGATCCAACTCAGGATGGGCTTGTTCGATGGCAAGTAGGTGCATTTATTGATGAGGGGGTATTCCCACCTGAAGAATTAATTGCCATTAGTGAAAAACGATCAATAAGGTTAATACCAGCAGAGGGTGTGTCACCATAGTGCATATTATATGAATAAATTATTCACAATAATTATTACCATAGTGGTTACTATTGCAGTTTTAGTGGGGATTGCTTTTCTTGTTGTTAATAAGTTAACTGGTGTAAATTTGGGTGCTGTTTTGTCTGGTAAAAAAATTGAAAGCAGTTATGATCACCCATTGCTTAGTTCTAGCCAGGAAGAGTTGTTAAAATCTTTTGGGGTGGATCCAGCTACTTTACCCACCACTATACCGTCAAATATAGAGCAGTGTGCTACTGATGCACTTGGCGCCGATCGGGTTAGTCAAATTAAATCTGGTGCCACTCCCAGTCTAAGTGATTTTCTGAAAGCCCAGAATTGTTTGAAATAACACACCAAGTATTTTTATAATAAAACTACTTATTATTAAATATTAAACTTATGCGCGGATATGTAGATAATATAGAAAAAGCAACTATAGAAAATGCTAATTTTAGAAAAGTGCTTTATACGGGAAAATACAGTCAATTAGTGTTGATGACCTTACATCCAGGCGAAGATATTGGTGCCGAAGTACATCCGGATGTGGATCAATTTTTCCGATTTGAGGTGGGTGCAGGTCAGGTGATAATTGATGGGATAACTCATGAGATAAGTGCCGAATTCGCCGTAGTGGTACCAGCTGGAGCCGAGCACAATGTTATAAATACTGGTACAGAAGATCTAAAACTATATACGATTTATAGTCCCGCTGAACATCAAGACGGAGTAATGAGAACAACCAAAACTGAGGCTATGGCCCACGAGGAACACTTTGACGGCAAAACCACCGAATAAATAGGTAGCTGTAGGTAGGTGGTCAACCTAGTAGTCCTTATTTTTTACAAAAAGCTATTTAGCTTATCTTGTCTAAAATATGGATCTCTTCTTTAGGGTGTAAACACACAGAAAAATCAGTAATGCCTCCCTTAACTTTTAATAGTTCCGACATTGGTTTGGGGCAGTTTTTGCAGATCTTTTTCAGGGGAATCATGATTTTACTTTGGAACTCGTTTCTATCAGTCGCATATATTGATTTTGGCAA
>JAZDHT010000022.1:0-3418 GCA_043805615.1 Patescibacteria group bacterium
TCCATTGGGGTATCTAAATGAAAAAGTGAACCATACGATTGTAATAGATCCTGAGCGAGCTCCTATCATTAAGGAAGTTTTTCGAAAGGTAGCTGAAGAAGGCTACAACGGCAGACAAATCTGGCGATGGCTTAATGAAGAAGCTGGATTTAAAACCCGAACCGGAAAGACAATTGCTCTCAGTATGGTCCATGGCTTACTGAAGAACCCTTTCTATTATGGGGAGTTCATCCATGGTGGAGTGATGTATAAGGGAAAACATGAGCCCATCATCACGAAAGAGATGTTCGACGAAGCCAGAACAAAAATAGCCACCGCTCCCAAGGGACGATATGGAGAAAAATTATTCGCATTTACTAAAATTATGGTCTGTGGCTATTGCGGATCCAGCATTACAGCCGAGGAAAAGGTTAAGAAATTACTGAGCGGAGAGATGCGAAGGCATGTGTATTACCACTGCACTGGCGGAGTCAGGGGCGGGTGCAAACAGCCCTGGATAAAAGAACCTGAACTGATTGACCAGTTCGTCGAACTACTTGATCAACTAGACATCAATCGAATTGGGATGAAAGAAAAACTCCAAGAAGAAATCGACCGGTACAACCGTTTTACTACTGGCGTACTAGGGTTAGACCCTGAAATTACCAAAACACCGAAAGTCGACTTAAAAATGTACGCTAAATATATGCTTCGTGAGGGTAGCCATGAAGAACAAAGAGAGATCCTGAAAAACATCAAAAACAAAGTCACTCTTAATGATGGGAAATTATCACTGCAAACAGTTACTTCTGAGCCACGATAAAAATTAGCTGACAATTCTCATCATTATAGATAGCCACACCAGGGTTAATACGAGTAACCCGATGGCTTCCACCCACCTTTTCCGCGCCACCAGGTATGTAGGATACCCTAATATTGTGACTATCAGTAGAGCACTTGTGAGAACAAGAACAAGCTCATTTAAACTTGGGATGGTGGTATAACTTCCGGGAGATCCCACCGAAGTAGTCGTATCGATATTACGACTAATATAGAAAGCAGATGCCGCCCACCACCATACCACTAAAACAGCAATAAATGCCTGGATTAAACTGACACCGATAACTTTAACTATTTTACTCTGCATCAATAATAATTATATCAACTATTAACAAGAACCTAACTATATTTTTCATGAAGCATTTTGGGAACCGGAGAGTAGTTTGCCCCAATCGTCTACCTCCATATCGGTAACCTGCCAGTAGCGACCGTCTGAAGCTTTGGTAAGCACTAATCTAAGATCAGTGTTGTTAGCATTGGGATCTCTCGGAATATTAATATAATTTTTTCCGCCCTTACTAACAAGTTTTATTTTGCTCCATTCTTTCGGATCTGTGATGAAAATACTGGCATTATCCTCCGCATTGGCAATCGAATCACTCGGTTTGCTATCCGAAAGAGTTTCTTTAAGATTGGTGCGCAATTGCTCTTTAATCATTGGCTTCATATTATCCACCATACCGGAGCCCAATAATAACCCCATAATACCAAAGGTATCATCAGATTTTTGCGCCTCTGTCATAAGAGCAGACGTCATTTTTGGCCACATGTTGTCTACCATTTTATCAATATTGAAATATTTCATTGCCAATTCGCTGTTATGTTGAGCAACCGCAGTTTTAAGT
Organism: Patescibacteria group bacterium; assembly: GCA_043805615.1. Classification (GTDB taxonomy): domain Bacteria; phylum Patescibacteriota; class Kazan-3B-28; order Kazan-3B-28; family UBA10110; genus UBA10110. The sequence goes on from JAZDHT010000022.1 coordinate 1,665, forward strand.
TGCCACATAGAGTACTGGGGTGTGCCCATAAACCAATAGAAACCTCCGCCCAAAACAATCACAACCCCTAAAGCTATGAGCAGAAGCTTATTCTTTAGAAATCGGGTAGATATGGTGAAGGATACTTTATCCGACGATGATTTGATAAGCATAATAAAAAAAATTAAATTATTATATGATTTCTTTAGCTAATTGTTTAAGCAAATCTTCGAGCGTGGCAATATCCACTTGGGACCATTCCCATTTAGCTAATTTGTAATTAGACGCTTCCAGCAGGGGGAGTAATTTAGCTTTCGGGATAAGTTTTTGAATTATCTCCTGGGTATTTTTAGCTACAACTTGATCGGCCCAAAATTGTAGACCGCTGCCTTCATATTCCGGATTTATGCACAACTGGATACGAACCTTATGCCCTTGGTATTGACCAACATTAAACGTTAGGAATTTCGGTGTTATTTTTGTGCTAATACCAGGAATTACCAATTGACCGTCAGAGATACTATTAAATAGCGCCAGATATTGTTTGATAGTTATTGAATTATCATAAGCCGCCAAGAAATCGTCATCACTCGGAATGGGTTGTTGAGATCTGGATGTAACCTGTTTTTTAGTGCCAGCCCCGAATAGCTTTGGAATCACAATCTCCAGATCGTTGAATTTGTAGTATTCTAACTCAACGGCATAGATATCAAACTTACTGTTTTGGTTGAGATAGCCGATTAAATCCTTCAGGCGGTCATCCAAGTGGTCCATTAACACCACAAACTTGTAACTGCTGTCATCTAGTTTGATCCGGACATTGTCCCAAAGCTGTTGAGCCCCAACAACATCCAGCCCAAGTTCATCTTGCAGACGTTCGAATAATCCTTGATTAAAATGCTTCTTTACCTCTTGCTCAATTTTGGCGGTAAATTCCTCCCAGTCGGTGTCGTGTTTCCACAGTGAAGCGCCATAATCTAATACCTGAGCCACTACTCTGCGCTTGTCTGGATTTTGGTAGAGTTTGGTTTCGATGAGATAAATGTCCCCATCGGTATCAATGGCAAAAGCATCGATCGGACCGCTCTCGGTTGGGTATTCTCTGGCTAGAATGATCGGCCGAGCATTATCTTTAATATCATAAAGCGGAATCACCCCTGGATTCTCGTAGATATATTTCTGCAATGCGTCTTCCTGCTCAAATCGTGACTGATCTATCTTCTGCGCATTCTTCCCTGATTTTGAAATAATGATAGCCATAGGGTTTTCCTTTATGGTGACTTGCCCTGGCCTCTAATGATTAATCAAAAGAGGGCAGACCTCACACTTAGTCAACCCATGACTTCTACTCCGAAGGAATAGTCATCACGGTAAGTAGAGCATCTGCCCACCTCTAACCGTGATGACGAAAAAACCATACTACAACTCGGAGTTTTCAAATATATACAAAAGCCATGGGTTGACGAAACCATCATAGCATAAAATTCACCTCTGGGAAGAGGATTATGAGGCCTTGAAAACTAAGGCCTTTTGGAGGCACTACGAATATTTTGCCATTGTAGCTGTTGGCAGGGGTGGCAGGGCTCGAACCCGCGACCTTCGGTTTTGGAGACCGACGCTCTTCCCGTTGAGCCACACCCCTATAATTGAGTATTGCTTAATACTTTTATTAAACTAAAAACCTCTCTGGCCACTATTTTATCACAATAGCTGATTGCTATACAGCCAGGATAACCAGGTCTAATGTTCCGCCCAGAATTAGGTTTAAGATATGG
>JAZDHT010000023.1:0-3390 GCA_043805615.1 Patescibacteria group bacterium
GCAATTTCGCTTCCTGTGGTTGGTATGGTTTCTTCAGGTAGTTCGAAAGTATTTGTGACACCATAATGTCTTTTACTAGCGATATAGCGGCTCGCGCGATCTCTTTAGCCGAGAATTTCAAGACGTTTATGGAGGATTTGAGCGAGGCTACAGGTTTTACTTTTATAGATACAGATACTTGGGATCAGCCCATTTCTGAGAATACCGAGGAATCAACAAAATCAATTATTGAGGGTTTATACGAAAATCAAACAACTGTATTGATGACCCATATATCTAATAATATAAAGCTAGGTCGCGCAACCTTTACAGCGGCATCAACGGTAGCGATAACAGGTCTTGGATTTGATGATAATGAGTATTCTATTTCTTTAACTCCTTCTACTGATGTCAGAACAAGGTATACTTTGAAAACATCTAACGGTTTTACAATTAATACTTCAGCTGTAACTACAGGAACGGTGGATTGGATAGCGATTCATGGGTAATGCATATACATGGCGGCCTCCTACAAAAAAGTCTGAGCAACTGCCCGAGAAAATCGTGTTGTCTCAAGCATTGGCTATTATTGCTGAAGCATTACCTATCCTTGCTTCAGAGCACGCAAGAGAAACTATTAAATTTGTAGAAATAGCTACGGCAGGCGCCGTTATTCATAATCAGGTGAGGCAATCCAATGCCAGATGATTATAATTGGGATTCATTTACCTTTAATGGAGATCCTTTAGTTTCCATTTTACAGGGTATTATTGATGGTACAGCTCAGGTAGCCGATGTATTAGCCACCATTCTTAATGTAGCGGCTGATTTATTGGATTTATTGGCTGATATTATTATCATTTTGGATAATCCAGCGGCGGCTTTGGCTAATGCTTTAATAGCTCTTATTGATATGTTGTTCGATATATTTATTGGACAGTTTCATATGATGTTTGTTGCGCCGAGTAATTTAAATGATACTTTTGGTCCGGCGACTTTCGTTAAAAAAGTTGTCGAATCTTTTGATGATATTTACGATCCAAAGAGGCCCCAATTTTCAGACGCTACGGTTGCTGGTTTTTTGGGTGATTTTGCCGATCTTCATTTAGATTTGATGGATCAATTTACAGGTATTATGGCACAATTCCCGGACCCTCCGCCCGAACCGATGTTGATAGGTATCGAGCATTATCCAGAGGCGATGGCTCAGTTCTCTGAGGTTATAGAAGAATTCGAAAATCCTACAGCAACTCAATTTATGGACGCTTTGTCAGACTTTCCAGATGCTTTAGCTGAATTCTCGGATGCATTAACTCAATATCCAGATATGTTTAATTTGTTTTTAAACGGTATGACAAATTTTGCAGATAATCTTGAATCATTGACCGATGATACTCGCGCACAATATGCAGATTTTTTGAGTCAAGTTTCAAATATACCAGGTGTCGCTACTTGTATGTTGGTTTATTATTGGAATGTTGCGGATATTCGTTTGCTTATTTCAGCCGTAATGGGATTGAGTATTTTTTTTGAACAAGAAGTAGAAAAATTTAACAAGTTCGTTAGTTTACTTGAAGAATGGGAGCCGAGACAAAACTGGCCCGCCGATGATGAACGGATAGCTAAGCGGCGTAGCGGTCGTCCACCTAACTGGATGAGTCCTACTTCAAAAGGAGTGTCTCGCATTTTTTCAGAGATAGAGGCGGCTCTTAAAAAGATGGCCGGTCAATTTAAGCCAGAGCCGACTGCCGCCGAATTTTTGCGTCTATTGGCCGACGCTTTAAGGTCTATTGCTTCTTTGATGTCTAATACAGCGGATAGGCTCGAACGTATTGCGGAGCTGTTGGACACGGCTACGTTTACAGCGTCTAGATTATGGATGCCATTAACTTATGGCGGAAATGATTTGCTTAAAAATGTGTTGGAATTATCGGTTCCAGATTTGATTAATGGATTAGAATTAACGGTTGATAATAGATACGGTGAGGCTTACTTTAGTTTTGGTGTGGTTATTGTCGGAAACTTCTTGGCTTACCCATTGCTGCAAATCATGGGAGGTATCGGTTCTGGTATGCCGACTACCCTTACGCCCAATACTGTAGAAATTCAAAATGGTAAAATAGTCATAATATGACATTGGATATCCCAGACGACATCCTTCGTATCTTGGGACCAAATATGGACCTGTTGATGGGATCTGTGTTGTCTGTATCTCCAGATGAAATTACGAAAGCAAAAAAGCAAGTAAAAGATTTAGAGAAAGCTTTAAAAGCAAAAAAAGAGAAAGAAGAGTCTCATTTAGTAAAAGCAGACGAAATTGGTATTTTATTTGATAAACTTGAAGAAGTAATCTACGGACATCCCGGGAACAAAGATTATTTCCTTCTTGCTTTTTTGCTTAAAGAAGAAAAGAATTATCATCAGGATCAAGCTAACAGACAGCACGTAAATGATCAGGAGAAAAGGGTAGAAGAAGCTAAACAATATTTGAGAAACTTGTTGATGAAGAGAGAGCTGTTAAATGTCTTTGCTGCCCAATGAAAACGATCCGGTAGGAAATGGTTGGAAACAACCGTTTCAGATATATCGTGGAGGAGTAGCCTTTTCGGGAGCCCCAAAGGGCTCTGATATGAATGATGTATATCGTAAAAATGTGGTCCGCCAATCTATTAAAGAAATCGTGTTGACGGCGTTAAAAGAATGGACTATGCGAAGGCGTTTCGGCTCCAAGCTAATGGACCTTCCATTCGCGACTTTGATAGAAGCTTCGGCATGGGCAGAACGTTATGTGGTAGAGGCAATTAATCAGCAAGAAAAACGAATCATGAACGCTCGCTGTACCATTCAAGTAGACTCGGACAAGGGCTGTCTAGAAATCGGTTGCTCGTACACCATCATCAGGATAGGATCGGCAGACTCGATGACGTTCCCGTTCTACCTGGAAGACATGGGAGTGTGATAGATGGCTTCTCCTAGTCATGTCGATCCGCCACCCATCGACTATAGTAGTCGAGGGTATTCTGAGATTCGGTCTGATGGAATCATCATGATTCCGTTGTTCTTGACGGAATGGACGGATCATAACCAATCAGATCCCGGCATCGCTCTGTTAGGTATTTTTGCGGCTATCGAAGATCGGTTGAACTATTACATTGATCGCGCGGTGAACCAGTCGTCCATTGTTACTTCTATTACCAGAACGGCAGCCATTAACCATGCCAAGAGCCTTAACTACACGATTCCCGGACCTGACGCGGCGGTGGTCGATGTTACGGTAACTAGAGTGGCTGGCGCTGGCCTTGTAAATATTGCTGCTTATGCCCTTCAGTTTACAGCAAGTAACGGAGAGCTTTTTGAAAACAGCGCGGCTATTACAGTTCCAGTCGGTGTTAATATTGTATTAAATCAGCC
>JAZDHT010000024.1:0-9449 GCA_043805615.1 Patescibacteria group bacterium
TCCACCACATAATCCGCCGAGAGAATAGTTTCGGCATCATGTTCAACCACAATTACTGTGTTGCCCAAATCGCGCAATTCCTGTAACGACTTTATTAATTTTCTATTGTCATGCTGATGTAGCCCAATCGAAGGCTCATCCAGTATATAAATTACGCCAGAAAGCCCTGAACCAATTTGCGTGGCTAAGCGAATACGTTGGGCTTCTCCGCCCGACAGAGTAGTCGCACTGCGATTAAGAGTGAGATAATTTAATCCAACTCGCTCTAAGAATTTTACTCGTTCTTTCAATTCTTTAAGAATCTGATAAGCAATAAAAGCTTCTTGATCATTTAATTTAAGTTGATCAAAAAATGTCACCATTTCTTCAACTGATTTCGAAGCTAATCCCACAATAGTCTGATCACCCACAGTCACTGCGACTGATTCTGGACGTAATCTCCCACCATTACACATGGAACAAATCCGTTCCACCATAGTTTTTTCGATATCAGCCCGGATAAAATCAGAATCTGTTGATTGATAACGACGCATCAGATTTGGAATCACGCCTTCAAACTTCACAACATATTCATTCATCCGACCATGCACATTGTGGGATTGGATTACCACTTCTTCATCCCCAGTACCATATAACAAAACCTGCCAAGCTTTCTGGGAAAATTTTTCTAGCGGTTTATTAAGTTTAAAACCATATTTTTTCCCCACTGCTTCCAGAATCTTCTGCATCCAACCCGTCTGGCTACTCATACTAAAACCACCTGCCCGAATTGCCCCTTCTTCTAAAGAAAGTTTTTTATTGGGAATTAGCTGTTCTGGATCAATCTCTCTAGTTATACCCAAGCCAGTACACGCTGGACAAGCACCTTTAGGATTATTAAAAGAAAAACTGCGCGGTTCTAGCTCGGGAATATTAACCCCACATTTAGGACAAGCTAAATTCTCGGAAAAAAACCAATCTTTATCTTGATTTAAATCCCAAATAATGACTGTACCGTTACTAATGCGCAAAGCCGATTCAATTGATTGATGCAATCGACTACGATTAGATGTATCGCTGATTTGGGCTAATTCCAACCGATCAACCACCGCTTCAATACTATGTTTTTGGGTCTTGGCCAACTCGATTTTAGTATCCAAATCAACCATTTTTCCATCAATGCGAGCTCGGACAAATCCAGCTTTTTTAATATTCTGCAGAATGTCTTTGGCTTCGCCTTTTTTATCCGAAGTAATCCCAGCTAAAATAGCAAACTTATCTATGGGCAATTTTTGGACCTGATCAATGATCTGATCAACAGTTTGTTTGGCCACTATATCGCCACATTTATAACAATGTGGGATACCAATGCGGGCATACAATAAGCGCAAATAATCATAAATTTCTGTAATCGTGCCCACGGTTGAACGCGGATTAGATGAGGATGATTTTTGGTCAATGGAAATGGCTGGGGAAAGACCTCTAATACTTTCCACATTAGGTTTTTCCATCACACCCAAAAACTGGCGGGCATAGGCCGACAATGATTCCACATATCGGCGCTGGCCTTCGGCATAGATAGTATCAAAAGCCAATGAGCTTTTCCCAGAACCAGATAAACCCGTGATGATGACTAATTTATTTCGTGGAAGCTTAACATCCACACCTTTGAGGTTGTGCTCACACGCCCCCTTGACTTCAATGAAATCAAACATTTTATTGTTTTATGGTGGTCGTTATATCTGTGGCGGTGACACACCAGGGGGGGTGCCAGAACCTGCCCCGCCCCATTGTCCCGGCATAACAGGCGGCCCTGGTTGAGTAGGAATACCTCCGGGCGGTGTTCCCGGTGCTGGTGTGCCTGTGGCGACAGGGGGCGCCGCAGGAATAGTTGGTGAGGGTGATGCGCCGGTGCCGGGCGAAGTAGGGCTAGTCCCAAATAGATCACTCATCTCAGTAATTAACCAGTGGGCTAAAATAAACAAAATTACTCCACTAATAGCTGAAATGATCATTTCTTTGGCTAAACCAGACTGCTTACCCCCGCCCAAATCAAAAGCATAAACAATACCAGCCACAACAATCACCACTACCGCCAAAACACCTACTAACCCACCTAAATTGGCGCCATTTGGCCCGGTAAACATTGCCAAAATAGACCCAGTTAAATCAATAGTAGCGGCTGGGGCAACTGGGTCTGACGCTAAAGATGCGTTATGGCGCAAAATATTAGCGATAACATCAACCACCACCAAAGAAACCATAATTAATTTAATCCACAACCCAACTAATTTTACTGGAATTTTATGAGTAGGCTTAGTTTTCATACTAGAGATTATACCTTAAATATAGGGGATGAGCAATGATTTTAAGCTAAATCCTTATCTACAAAGCCACATTTCTGACACACAGGAGCATCACCCTTTGCTTTCACTATCGCCATTGCCCCACCACAAGTGGCACATAATTTATCAGTTGGTTTGTTCCAACTAGCAAAATCGCACTTAGGATAATTACTGCAACCATAAAATACTCGACCGCGCTTAGTGCGTCGTTCGACAATTTTGCCAGTTCCGCAAGTCGGACAAGGCAGACCGATATCACCTGCACCGGAATCAATATTTTGAATGTGTTTACATTTAGGATAATTACTGCAACCCAAAAATTCTCCATACCGACTTTTCCGCTTCATCATTTGGCTACCACATTTTTCGCATACTACATCAGTTGGTTCAGCAACAGTTTTTTCGCCTTCTTTATCCCCTGCTAATGGTTTAGTTTTTTTGCATTCTGGAAAGTTAGAACAAGCTAAAAATTTACCAAACCGACCTCGCTTAATTATCATCGGACTTTTACATTCACTACAAATTTCATCAGTAATTTCATCAACGTTTTGTTTTTCCAAATTCTCCTCCTTGTTTTTTAATAACGTTGCAAATGGGACATAAAAATCTGCGATAACTTTTTGCCAAGTCACTTTGCCTTGAGCAATATCATCAAGATTATCTTCCATTGTGGCAGTAAATTTTGCATCTACAATTTCAGGAAAATGTTTGATCAAAAAATCACTCACTAATATTCCTGTTTCTTCAGGATAAAAATATTTCTTTTCTTTCTTTACATAGCCCCTGGCAGTAATCGTAGTCAAGGTTGGAGCATAAGTTGATGGTCGACCGATCCCTAATTTTTCAAGTGTCTTTACTAAAGATGGCTCCGTATAGCGCTCCATTGGTTCAGTAAATTTTTGCTCGGATAAAACTTCGTTGACAGTCACCGACATACCTTCTTGTAATTTCGGCACTATCGATTCTGCAATTGGATTTTTCGATAAAGCCGCTAAGAAACCTTGAAACTCAACTGTTACTCCTTGAATATTAAGCAGTTTGTTGGCAGAAGTTATCTCAATAGTAGTTTGCCCTAGCTTAGCTGGTGCCATTTGAGAAGCTACTGCCCGTTCCCAAATTAGTTGGTATAATTTCTTTTGATCCGGGCTCAGATATTGAGCCACTTCTTTCGGAATATACACAGCCGGCATAGTTGGCCTGATTGCTTCATGGGCTTCTTGGGCAGATTTAGTCTTGCTCTTATAACGAGGGATATCGGTTGGAACAAAATCTTTGCCGTACTTTTGCCCGATAAAATCTCTGATTTCCTGAATTACTCTCGGAGCGATATGCACAGAATCCGTACGCATATAAGTAACCAAACCTACATGTTTACCTCGCCCCAAACTAATGCCTTCATACAACTGCTGGGCCAACATCATGGTTTTTTTCACACTAAACCCAAATCGGTTACCAGCTTGTTGTTGTAAAGTAGAGGTAGTTAATGGTTCGTTGGGCAAGCGATCTTTTTGTACAAATTTAATTTGACTAATCTGGGCTGGATCATGCTCTAACTCGCTTTTAATTTTTTCTGCTTCGGTAGTATTACTGACAACCGCTGTTTTACCATCAATACTAACTAGATCAGTAACGAGTTTATCTTGACCGGCCTGATAATCAACTTTAATTTTCCAATATTCTTGTGGAACAAATTTTTCAATTTCACGTTCTCTCTCTACAATCAATTTTAAAGCTACTGACTGAACTCTCCCAGCCGACAACCCCCGAAATAATTTTTTCCAAAGCAAAGGTGACAATTTATACCCCACCAGCCGATCCAACACTCTGCGAGCCTGTTGAGCATCAACCAAATTTTGGTCGATTTTGCGAGGAGAAGCGATGGCTTCTTTAACCGCTTCTTTAGTAATTTCATGGAATACAATCCTTGGTACACTAGTTGGATCAATACCAAGAGCTTGTGTAATATGCCAAGCGATGGCTTCTCCTTCTCTATCTTCGTCAGTAGCTAAAATAATTTGCTTGTACTCTTCGTATAAATTTTTTAATCTGGTTACTGTTTTGCGACTAGAGGTAGGTATAACATATTCTGGAACAAAATTATTCTCAACATCTACACCTAATTTAGCCTTAGGTAAATCACGCAAGTGGCCCATTGATGCATCTACAATATATTTAGAACCTAAAATATGACTAATGGTTTTAGCTTTGGTGGGAGATTCGACAATCACTAAATGTTCCGCTTTTGCCATAATTCACCCCATTAGAAGCAGGAAACGCCTTCGTTTCCGCCAGCTAATAATAATTTTTGATTGATAGATACTCTACGCATATTAAAATGTTATCTGTCTATGAAAGTAACTTCTAACGGGGCTAACAACTAAATTTACCTGGGCCGGTAGTTTTAACCAATCCCTTAATTTCCATCAGGGTTAGTGTACTACTGATTGTGGCGGTGTCAAGCTTAACCTGCCCCATAATTTCATTTACAGATAGGGCCGATGGGCTACTTTTTAATATATTTATCACCAAACGTTCTGATTCTGTTAGATCTAAAGGCAAACTGGTTTGCGCATTGATTGGCACAATATTTAAATCAACGAGAATATCTCTTGCTGTGGTGATAAATCTAGCCCCATCTTTAATCAATTGATTAGTACCAACTGCTTCCGGAATAAAAATATTACCTGCCACTGCCCACACTTCTCGATTATAATCGAGAGCTAATTGTGCTGTAATTAATGCCCCGCTTTTTTGGCTAGCTTCCACTACCAATACTCCTATGCTTAACCCAGCAATAATCCGATTGCGAGCTGGAAAATGATGCTTGAGTGGTGGGGTACCTTCGGGATATTCCGAAATTACTGCTCCGCCACCAGCCACAATTTGTTCTGCTAATTGCCAATTACTGCTGGGATAAAAACTAGCTCGATCTAACCCCGAACCAATCACAGCAATAGCCCCATGTGCAGATTTGGCGGCTTCGGTAAGAGCAATCGTATCAATGCCATACGCTAAACCTGAAACAACAGTAAGTTGTTGAATAAGTTGATTTGATAAAAAATGGGCTGTGCGTATACCATATTCGCTGGGTTTGCGTGAACCCACTATAGCAATAATAGGTTTTTTAAATACTTCTAAATTCCCCCATACAAATAATTGTTTAGGAGGATCAGCAATTTCTTTTAAAACACTGGGATAATCGGGATGCGAAAAATCTATTCGCTGAATTTGATTTAACATATTTAAAGTTTTATTTTTGTCAATAATATTTGTATAATGATATCGAGATTATATAATCATCATAACAACCATTTGCCAACAAAAAATACTACTATCGAAATTTCTGGCACTTCTATTTTAAAAGTGTTGGGTATCTTAATGGGATTGTGGTTTATATATCTCATTAGAGATATTGTGGCAATTATTTTCGTGTCGCTAGTCATTGCAGCTGCACTATCTCCTACTGTTGACCGTATCACTAAAGGAAAAATAAAAATCCCCCGAGTGTTAGCGGTAATTTTTATATATTTAGCTCTGCTAGCAGTTATCAGTGGCATAATTTACTTTGTCGTCCCACCCATGGTTGGACAACTACAACAATTAGCTGATACTTTACCCAATTATTTTAAAACCTTTAGCAATTTAGTAGTTAGCTTAAAAGATGCTAGCACTAACGGCTGGGTTAATACCTCCCAAGAAAGCCTTGCTTCGATTTCAAATTTCTTAGGTAGTTTAATTGATAACGTTTTTAGCCGCACTATTGGATTCTTTAATGGCGCCGCGGCTTTGGCCATGATCTTTATCTTGACGCTTTACTTTATCCTCGACGAAAATGGTATCAGAAAATTCTTTATTTCACTATTCCCTTTACGCCAAAAAACTCGCATTACTACGATTGCCAGTAAAATTGGTCTTAAATTGGGTGGCTGGTTAAGAGGACAAATTATTCTCGGGTTAGCTGTGGGAATTATCGTCTACATCGGTTTAACTCTGATGCAAATTCCTTATGCTCTGACTTTGGCAATTTTGGCTGGCATTTTAGAAATTATTCCTATTATCGGTCCAATCCTTTCTGCTATCCCCGCCATTTTGATTGCTTTTACTATTTCACCGGCTACCGCCTTGATGGTAACAGTTTTTTATATTCTGGTGCAGGAATTAGAAAACAAACTACTAGTGCCTAAAGTCATGCAACATGCTGTTGGACTAAATCCAGTTACCATTATTATTATAATTTTAATCGGGGCAAAATTGATGGGTATCATCGGTATATTGTTAGCCGTGCCCATCGCTTCAGTAGCATATGTTGTCTTAGAGGAATGGCCCATCGGCTCTAGATCTAAACTAAATACATCGCGGCGGCGTTAAAACTATTTATCCACGTATTGAATTACTCAATTTGAATTGAGCTGACTATTCAGAAAATCGATTTCGTCGCGAAGCTCAATCGCCCGCTCAAACTCCAAATTTTTACTAGCCAAATCCATCTGATTTTCCAAATCAGCTACGAGCATTTGTAATTCTTCGCTCTTGGCTGATTGGGCGAACTTGCTCAGTCTAGTTTTTTTCTGCTTTTGTCGCTCTAATTGTTCAGATTCCTCCTCACTCTGAATTATGGAAATATTCTTGATGATAGATTTCGGGGTAATATGATGAGCTTTATTGTAGGCTAGTTGTTTTTCGCGCCGACGATCAGATTCTTCTATGGCGGCTGTCATGGCTTTAGTCATACGATCAGCATACATAATCACTTTCCCTTCAATATGCCGCGCGGCACGACCAAAAGTTTGGATAAGTGCTGTTTTTGATCGTAAAAAGCCTTCTTTATCCGCATCTAATATTGCCACCAACGAAACTTCTGGCAAATCTAAACCTTCTCGCAGTAGATTAATCCCCACCACCACATCAAATTTGCCCAAACGTAAATCGCGTAATATTTTAATCCGTTCAAAAGTTTCTACATCCGAGTGCAAATATTGTACTTTTACTCCATTCTCATCCAAAAATTCTGTCAGATCTTCAGACATTTTTTTGGTCAGCGTAGTTACTAGGGTTCGTTGACCTTGTTTAACTCGCAAATTAATTTCATGTATTAAATCATCAATTTGGCCAGTAATCGGGCGCACTTCCACCTCAGGATCGACTAACCCAGTAGGACGAACAATCTGTTCAACCACTTGTCGGCTTAAATTTAATTCATAATCATTAGGGGTAGCTGTAGCATAAACTACCTGATTAATATGTTTAACAAATTCCGTAAACATTAACGGGCGATTATCATACGCGCTCGGCAATCTAAACCCATGCTCAATTAAAGTAGTCTTGCGAGAATGATCACCTTCGTACATGCCTCTAATCTGGGGAATGGTCATATGGGATTCATCAATAAACATCAAAAAATCTTTGGGGAAATAGTTCAGTAAAGTTGCTGGTTCATAATCAATCGCTCTCCCGCTTAAATATCTAGAATAATTTTCGATTCCAGACACATAACCCACTTCCCGCAACATTTCAATATCATAACGCGTCCGCTGTTCTAACCGCTGGGCTTCTACTAATTTGCCCGCGTTTTGAAATTCTTTGACTCGTTGTTCTAATTCTGTCTCAATCATCCCTATGGCTTCTTTTAAGCGATCGTTCGGAGTTACAAAATGTTTAGCAGGATAAACGTCTAGTTGGTCTAGTTGGTCTAAAATCTCACCAGTTAGATAATCAATTTGAGTGATTTTTTCTATAGTATTACCCAAAAACTCTGCTCTATAAGCATAATCACTATAAGCCGGATGAACTTCTAAAATATCCCCCTTAATACGAAATGTCCCCCGCACAAAATTAATATCATTGCGCTTGTATTGAATATCCACAAGCTGACGCAACATCTCTTGCCAATTATATGTTTTGCCAACTTGCAAATGCACCGCCGCTTTTTGGTATTCTTCCGGCAGACCAATCCCATAAATGCACGATACTGATGCCACAATTAATACATCCGACCGGGTTAATAAGGATTGAGTCGCGGCATGGCGCAATTTATCAATCTCTTCGTTAATCGAAGCATCTTTAGCAATATAAGTATCAGTGCGCGGGATATATGCTTCGGGTTGATAATAATCATAATATGATACAAAATAATGCACCGCGTTATTAGGGAACAAATCGCGAAACTCGGCCGCTAATTGCGCGGCCAGGGTTTTGTTATGCACAATTACTAAAGTAGGTTTTTGAATTTGCTCCACTACCTTGGCCATAGTAAAAGTTTTACCAGACCCTGTCACACCTAGCAATGTCTGATGCTGATACCCTTTGTGCAAGCCTTTCACCAGTTGCTTTATAGCAACTGGCTGATCGCCCGCCGCCTTAAATTTACTCACTAATTTAAATCCCATCTCGTTTTGTCATCCTCGAGCCGGGAGCAAAGTGTCCCGACATCAGGGATCCATTTCCTTAATTTTATATATGTTGTATTGTTTCTGTTATTTTCTGGATTCCCAATCAAGTTGGGAATGACAGAGAGAGAACATACAACTAAATATTAACACCTTATATACAATATATATTCTTTATTTTTTCGTCATCCCGACCCCATTTGACTCCACCCACCCTGGGCGAGGCTACGCTCAGGATAAATTGCGCGGAGGGATCTCTCTTGTCATCCCGTGTTCTCTTTGTCATTCCCGCGAAGGCGGGAATCCAGACAAGAACAAAAAACGAATTCCTCCCCATCATTCTGGCTTGCCCAGAATCTGTTTTAGAATCTATTATGTTATAAAACTCTTGACTAGAAGCTGTTTTTTTGATATAATGATATAATATAGTTAATATAAATAAGGCTATAGATTATGAATAAGAGTACTTCTTTGAAAGAGATATTTAATGGCATTAAGATTAATACTGGGTTAGTTATAGGGTTAGCAGTTATTCTAGTTATAGCTGCTTATGTTTATATACCTACAATACAACAAGAACTAGGTGCTAAACCTAGTGAGGCTTTTGATGCTGAAGTATACCCTGGTGGTGGACTAGGGACAGGGATACCTATTCCATGGAATGATTTATCTATTGCATTGGATCCAACTACCACTCCAGCATCTATATTTTTAGGTGGCACAAATGATAATATAGCAG
>JAZDHT010000025.1:0-27218 GCA_043805615.1 Patescibacteria group bacterium
TCAACTGCAAATTTTAGAAATCGATGGGACTAATGTTACCGATCTTAGCCCGTTGAATAATTTAACTAATCTAAGAAGACTAATGATCGCTAATTCTCCAATTACTAATTTAACCGGCATCAAAAATCTCACCAATTTAACTTTTTTGAATCTCTTCGGAGATAACAAACTAATTGATATTTCCACTCTACGTAATTTAACCAAATTAATCGATTTAGGGTTGGCTGGCACTAATATAACTGATTTATCACCCATGACATCTCTGAAAAACTTGAAAACTTTAACTTTGTTTAATACTAATTGGTCAGCCCAAGTTTTGGTTGACGGGATTAACCCGCTGACCGATCCAGATTGGCAAAGCAAATTAATCTATCCGCCAGAAATTCAAGCGCTGTTTACTGCTAACCCTAATCTAGAAATCAACTGGCTCCAACTCCAGGTTAAATAGTTCTCTACTTAACCAATAATAAAAACTCCTCGACGGTTAAGACAAGGAGTTTGTTTTTAATTTGAAAAACTAGCACACGATAATTTACTTTTATCTCTTAAGTATAATAACATAGCCTTTCCTGTAGAAAATTTCTTGGCCAACATCTACATCACCGAACGCCAGCGCATACTTGTTCGTTGGACTATCCGGTATATTGTTAATTTCGACATAGATATAATCCCGATCTGATCGTATGTCCGATCCTGTAGACAAGCCCAAGCTATTATCCGTGTCTAGATAATATGCCGGGCCCATATAACCCATGTAATTGGGCGTCTCCAATAGTGGGTAGAGTTTAATTGTCCTTGCCACTGACCTTAATGTATTTTTCTCATCCTCCGATAAAGCAACCATCGTATCAAATCGAAACCCCCACCTTATCTGATCATCAGAAAGAGTAACAAAATTGTCATCGGGTACAATAGGACAAACATACACACCGTTGATCGGATCAATGGAATATTCAGCCTGCTCGAATTCTGGATTATCAGTTACTAAAACCCAGCTATCCGGGCCATTTCCTACAGTGGGATCGATCCACTCCAGACCATCACCGGGAGGGATATTGGGACCAGAACTGCCTAACAATACACTGCCGTCACAGCCGCCGCCCCACAGAAAATAACTCACGCCCAAGAGGGCTATGATTAAAACAATTAAACCTTTTGTTTGTAGCACAGCTTCTCACTCCTTTTCAAGGTAGTCACAACACCAAAGATATTGTGCCACTGCTATAATAGCAAAAATTTCCAGTCTGGCAAATTAAAAACACCCCATCTTTAATGGGGTGCTAATCGAAAATTACTGTGAGTTGGCAACTAATTAACAACGATACAGCCTACAGGATTTGCATGTCTACCTTGAAATATTACATATTTGCCAGGGCTAGGGATAACAGAAAATGCGTACCAAGTATACCCTTTACTTAAATCAGATTTATCAACAACAACTCCCGCTACTGGATCTTCCCCAGCAGCACTGCGTAGCGTTCCCTGATCCTGACGCCCATCATAGCTTTCATATACAATCAACGGATACACTACAGCGCTAGCCATACTCTCCTGTGTCATAGCACCAAATAATCCGTCGTTTAAGTAGGATAACTCGGCAGAGGTGTATTTGGTATACCACTCTAACTTGGAACCCGACCTGAGAGATACAGCATCATTGTTAAAATCATCCAACGATATTGTGACAAAACCGTACGCTAATCCGTCATCCGAAAAATTTTCCTTTGATACATTCTCCCAGTGACCATTGGCTAAAAAATAATTACCGGGCTCCTGAGGTAGGCTCGGGCCTAATAACACTTGCCCATTACAGCCACCATTGTAGAGCAAGTAGCCACCCAAGAGGATAGCTATTATCAAGATAATTAATCCTGATGGTTTTAACATAACTAGGTTCACTCCTTTTCAAGGTAGTCACAACATCGTGAGAATGCCGTGCCACCGCTATAATAGCAAAAATATCTAGTCTGGCAATAGAAAAATCAGTTCTTTTCGTCATTCCCGCACAGGCGGGAATCCAGAACAGAACACAAAAAATTTCTGTTTGTTTCCCTGTCTAGATCCCCGATCCTGATTTGCTTTCAGCAATCCGGTTGAGGATGACCCGCCGTCGCCAAAAGGCTATGGCGGGCTTCGCGGGGAAAGTGGGATATGTTTTTTGCGAAACTAAAGCAAACAACTAATTTAGCTAGATCTAAATTGGGATAAAAACTCTTGCTTGAACCTCTGAAACTCTCCCACCCGAATGGCAACCCGAGATTGCTCCATTAAACGCATCAAAAATCGAATATTATGTAGCATAAGTTTAATTTGGTTAGATCGCTTTTGGGCAAGATCTGCCGATTTTAACCCCACTCTTAACTGACTCCGCGTAATACCTAACTGACAAACTGGACAATCACAATTACTTTCCAAAACACTATCGTCATCTATATATCGTGAATTTTTTAGATGGAGATAGCCAGTACTAGTCAACACTCGACCATGCCGAGCTTCGCGCGTGTGGGCCACACAATCAAAGGTATCAACCCCCCGCTCAATCGATTCTAACAAGTCAATCGGATGGCCCACCCCTAATAAATGTCTGGGTTTATCTTCAGGCAGACGTTGGGTACAAAATTTGATCATGCCATACATTTTTGATCGAGATTCGCCAAAAGCTAACCCACCAATAGCCACACCGGATGTACCAGTTTTTAACCATTTATTGGCATAATTAATACTGATTTCCCGCGCAAATTTATTAAGACCACCTTGGACAATATAAAAAACATGATCATCAGCAATCCCACGGGATTGTTGGAACCATTTTTCGGTGGTTAAAACTGACAAAAAATAGGCTAAGGGATTTTTTTGCCGTAAATGCCAAACTCGATCCAATGGCATCATTATGTCGATGTCTAAGTTTTTTTGCCATGCCAAAATATCTCTTGGGCTAAGCTGGTATTTTTTATTATCCCAAGTAAATTCAATATGATCTTTTTTTACCCGCAAATGTTGGGCTAGGCTCACCATTTGAAAACCGCCCGAATCAGCAAAAATTGGGCCAGACCAATTTAATTTTCCCCTAACATTAAATGTCTGCACATTATCTTCCATCATGGTATGCAACGTATTAACCAAAATCATTTCCACACCCAAGTTTTTAATATCTGCTGGATTTAAACCTGACCGCAATAAAGCTGGGGTGAAATTTGTAGTGATAGTTGGAGTCTGTACATTCCCATGATCTGTATGCAACACTCCTGCTCTCGCCTGACCATCCTTAGCTAAAATATCGAATTTAATACCCATAACCAATACCTTATACCCGTCATTCTGGCTTGTCCAGAATCGTATAAATTAATCTATAAGATTCTGGACGCGTCCACTACAGGTGAACTTGCCAGAATGACGAATAAAAATTACAGGATACACCAGAAGATAATACCAAAGACCCACTTGTGAAAATAACTAATAAAAAAACCGCTCCTAGAATTTACATTAATGTAAATTGGAACGGTTTAATATTATTCTAATTAGCATCCGAGCGAGGGAAACTGATGTGACACTTTGGACAAATGAATTTCTTTTTGGCGCTATTTTTAACCAACAATGTAAACCCATATCCAGCTAGTAAACCCCCCAAAATTGCCATCGGAAACCCGATTATAAATAAAATTACCGTCGCACACAATATTATGCCTAATATGGCCACACACGCGCCCAAACAACCCAGCACTAGCATGCTGCTTTGGTTTGTTTTATCTTCTTGCAGAATTGCTCCACACTGGTTGCAATAAGTCAATTGCTCTGGCACCGTAGCAATGGTTGATACTTTGGCGCCACACTGAGTACAGAAATCAGCACCTGCTTTTAACTCTTCTCCACATTCGCGGCAATTCGATGTATTTAATGTCAAGGTATTACACCTCCTTTATTGAGATGAGAATGTCTGTACGCCATAAAGCTACTGACAGATAATCCTTATATATCAAAATATCATCTCCCAGTCAACAAAAAGAATTACGTAATAAATTACGTAATTCTTTCATTATCCTCTCCCAACCCTTGAAACGTTTAACGTTTTCTCCTTACTGGGGGGAGAAAAGATCTACCCTGATAATTTGAAATGGAGTTTGCTTCCGTCTGCTAAAACTCTAATCTGGTTAACTTATTACTTCAGTTCGACAGTGGCACCAGCTGCTTCGAGTTTCTTCTTCATTTCTTCGGCTTCGGCTTTCTTAACGCCTTCCTTCACAACCTTGGGTGCGGCTTCCACCAAATCCTTAGCTTCTTTTAAGCCTAAAGTGGTAACTTCGCGCACAGCCTTAATCACACCAATTTTATTAGAACCAGCGCCAGTCAGGTGCACATCAAATTCAGTCTTCTCTTCGACGGGACCAGCGGCGGCACCAGGCATCGCGCCTGCCATCATCATGGGAGCGGCGGCACTGACGCCAAATTTATCTTCTAAAACTTTGACCAACTCGGCCAATTCTAATACTGACATTTTTTCTACCGTCTCAACTACCTTGACGGCGTCCTTAGATAGTTTACTGATATCAACTTCCTTGGCCGTTTCGACTTTGGCTTCAGCCTTGACTTCAGTTTTAACTTCCTTAACTTCTGCTTCTGGGGCTGGAGCTGCTGTTTCGGTTTCAGCAATAGTAGTTTCTTCTTGTTTCATTTCTTCGTCTGCCATATGTTTCCTTTCTTTCTCAGGTAACTTCTCGACTCAATCGCAGAAAGCGATTTCGCTCGAAGAATAAACAGTTGTTATTGCCCGAGTGAAATCGAGGGCTTACCTTGATATATATTATTTATTTGATAAAGCATTAACAATATTGTAAAAACCTTGTAAGGGGCCATTCAATACACGAACAAAGCCGCTGATCGGAGCATGAATACTCCCCACTACCTTAGCCAATAATTCTTCTCGACTAGGTAAATTAGCTAATTGTACAATCATATCTACTGGCACAATTTTTTTATCGATAATCCCGGAATAAATTTGAACTTTTGCACTATTGTCTTTAGCAAATTGGTGAACTAATTTAGAAATAGCCACTTCATCTTCTCCATCTGTCGCGATAGCAATCTGCTTACCTATTTTTTTGGTAATTAACCCATTAATCCCAGCTGTTTGAGCCGCTTTATCTAATAAAGTGTTCTTAGCCACTTGCAAAGTAACCCCTGCCTGTCTAGCCTTAACCCGAAAAGCATCAAAATCCTCCATCTTCAAACCAGTGAATTCGGCTAAGATAATAGCTTTACTGCTATTCAGCTTGTCTACCAACTTAGATAACTGCGTTTCTTTTTGGATTCTAGTTTTTGGCATTTTTTCTCCTAAAAATTAAAAAATCGTCTCTCCCCGAGACGACTCCAGACCTGCTGAATCATGATACTTAATACCTGATGCTAGCTACTGGTAGCCCTTCTCGGTAGGATTTACCTCTGGCCCGGAGCCACCTTGGTGGCTGGAGGGTTTCGATTACCTACGGTCTTCAAAGGATACGCTTAGGATATTACTACGAGACCATTTTGGTGTCAACCACTCTTTCTAGTACAATAAGTTATTAAACAACCAACCTTGAAAACTAGGAGGCCAAAACCATTATGGAAGTTAAACTGATTGCAAAACCAGATACTGACATATTATCATTGATGTCAAAAGCTGCTCGAACTTGTTACGAACCCGAGGAACCAACCGGAGACAAAACCATTGATATTGAACACAAGATCTTCCCGGTCGGTCATTTCACTATCCTGCAACACCCCTGCTTCACCTTCTTTATCGAGGGTATCCCCGTGGGGAATATTACTCTGGGGCTACACCTCAATATGATCTTCAATACCAGTAGCCAGCGATCAGGGAGATACTGCTTCGGCATGTTTTCCGATCTAACAGCGATAGACAGCATTATGGCTTTCATCCGGGAATTCTACCCCGACACCACAGATCAACAGCACAACCAGATCCGAAGCTATATCAAGCATGCCCAGAAGTTATTTAGCGACAACATCGAGGCAGGCACTGACATAGCCGCCAAGTTTATCGCCGAAGAGCGACCTAAGGCAACTGACAAATATATCAAACAGAATGCCAAAAAGTTCGCCCAAGAACAGCTGCGGATGCTGGTACCGGTTATCTTCCCCACAGCCATCACTTTTACCATTAATTTATCAACCCTAATTGCCTTATATCGGGTGGCTTGGGACCCAGTAATGCTACGTCTGACCGAGATGATGACCCAACAGATTTTAGCCATTGATCCCACGCTGGCCTATGCCTTTAAGCGGCTGAACACGGAGTTAAACTGGGCTATCCCGGCTACTATCTCTCATGACACATATCCAACCCTGAAGTTGCGACAGATAGATAGTCTGGACACGGCCGTTTATCCTAGTATCGATGACACGCACCCTGTGGATACGCTCTATTTTAATCCCAAATTCATGCCTAATAACGATATCCACATCAAAACCAAGGTGCATATCTCACTTGCCACAATGGGTCAGGATCAGCGGCATCGTCGCATCAACCGGGGGCCATTCAAATTCACTGGTTATATGTACTGCCCACCCATTCTCGCAGAGCAAAACCTGAAATCAGCTTTAATAACACTGGGACAGGAATGGGTACAGCTATCCACCGATGGCCTACACCCAGCTCTGGCTTCTACTCTCGCTCCCTATGGAGCCATGGTAGAGTACACCAAGAGTGCAGACCTAAATGCTTTGATGCATGAGCAGGACAAAAGATTATGCTGGTGCACCCAGGAGGAAATCTACTGGCTCTCTTGCCGGTTGAGGGAAGAAGCTGGGGACCAACCAGTCGAGTTTCTAACTCAGTTATCCCCACCCTGTTTTAAATCCGGCATATGTGGAGAAGGAGCCCGTTATTGCGGCCGCGATCTCACAATCAATCATGCTAATTTCTTTCCTCATCGGAAAGTGTAACTTCTCAACAAAAAAACTGCCCCCGGATTAATCCGGGGGTTTTAATGTGCACTTTTACTTGATAACTGAGCGCAAAATTAACATTACCCGCCGATGCACTGAAGTAATATCAGCATCAGCATCAACTAACTTGAGTTCAGGAAAATCATTATCCTGAATCATTTGCAGAAAATTATCGCGCACTTTCTGCAAAAACTCTTTGCGCTCAAATAATTCTACTGGATTACCTCGCTTGTCAATTCGTTGTATGGCAATTGCGGGGTCAACATCCAAATAAATTGCCACATCCGGCTTGGGGAATTTCTGATTCAGGCGCCAAAGCGATAGATAATTCAATCCATCAGCACGACCATAAGCCAGTGTGGAATAGTAGTATCTCACTGATATTACTACCTGCCCTTGTTTGATGGCCCAATTAATTTCTTTGGCATGGAGCGCACGATCACGTATCATCATGCTCTGCACAATTTCAGCACCAGGGTTATCAATTTCTCCGCGTAATATTTTGCGAATTTTTTGGCCCACCCAGCTATCTGTCGGCTCTCTGGTCAACCAAACCTGTCTGCCACTCTCTTTTAATCCATTGGCAAGAAGTTCGGCTTGGGTATCTTGGCCGGAACCATCTAATCCTTCAAACACAATGAACAAACTGCGCATAATCGCGCCCTCCTTTTGATATTATTTACTTATTTTATATCAGAATATAGGCCCAAACACCAGATTATCAACAACTCAACAGCTTTATTGGTTATTTACGTGATAATTTTGGACTACTGTAAAACTCCACCCCATTCAACTACTGTAAAACCTTTGCGTTGATGGGTAATAATCTCAGGTTCTTTAACTGAGATAGGTTGATTTAACGGCTTGAAATCCATCAGTATTCTCATCACGGTATTGGGTTGGGGCGTAATTGAGAGTGGAGCTAACACATTCATAACTGGAGTATCCCAGAATCCGATAAAGTAATAAGGAGCATCTTGCATGCGCGGTAACCAAAATTCTTTAAAATCGGCAATCTCTTGAGCAATCAACCCAAATTTACCCAACTTATCATCCAAAAACTTACTGACTTCAGATTGTTTAACTACCCAACCTTGTTCCGGTGATTGATACAAACCGCCTCTTCCTTCCCAAAATAAATATGGATAGACTTGGTTGGTTAATATTTCCGTCAATTTACCTGTTGGCTCTGCCCAAACTTCCCACCCATCTTTATATTCTGGGACAGAATAACTCAGGCCACCTTGAGGTTCGACTTTTACACTTACTTTAGTGCGTTTTTCTGGATATAAATAGATTACTGGTTTCCCACATTCAGCCAAAGGAATATAGTTTTTATTTTGAAATTTAATTAAGCGACCAAAACTATCTTGCCAGAAAAATATCGGATGATTACTAAGAAATTTCTGATAAGTTAACCCCTCATTATCAAACCGAGATCGTGCCATTTCAAATAACGCCTTAAGCATAGGGTGATTTTTATCTTGAAATTCATAAATTTTAATGACCTGTTTTGGATTAGTGGCTAAAACTAATTCATCCAATAGTGTGGTAGGCACCACCGCCGCTAAATTACCCTGCCCACAACCACCCATTTCAAACATAATATACTCATCAGTACTCAATGATTTGTCTGCCCAACTAAAAACTGGTATATCAGCACTAACAGTATCACTTGCACCTAATATATTTGGAATTAATTTATATGTCCTAGGCGTGCCATCGGGAGCTTCTAAATAAAAACCATAATTTGGTCGCAGTTGATTAGTGGGTAGCTCAGTACTAGTTGGAATCGGATCAGTATAAACATCCGCCCACAGCGAATCCACAAATACTTTTTGCCAATTATTTTTTGCCTTTTGGGTATCAAACCAACCATCTCCTCCACTTATTCCTATCCCAAAACCTGAATAGCTTTGATCCATCAATTCTAACGATTCCAGATCTGTCCTGGGATTTTTAATTTTGTTAGGGAAAAACAACCGAGCAATTTGATAACTAGTATCAACACTAAATTTGTTATGATCAATCCCATCGTACTCATCTAGTTCGGGCGAATGTTTAGCTAATAATACTAAACTATTTTGGTTATTCTTCGCAAAATAATAAAATCGTCTTGGTTCACCCAGGCCACCAACCATCAATAAATCCGCAATCACCAAGTCTTGGTTGTTGTATGGGCCACTTACAAATTCACCTACTTTATAATATCTAGCTGGGATAACTGGCTCCCCACTAGGGCCAGAACTACCTTCGGGGACAACTATTGGTTTCATTAAATTAAGATCACCGATTAGTTCCCGTTGTTGCCATGCAATCTGATCATCTATATTTTCACTAGTACTATTATTAATAATAATAGGACCGCTTTTGATTAAACTAGTCGCCCAATCTGCAACATCCATCCAATAGCGCGAAGCAGTGTAACCAACTCCGCCTGTTACTACTAAAATAACAACTAGTGTTAGCCACCATTGTAACCAATTCCTATGTGGAGATCTAAAGGCAGGAGGGTTATGGTTAGGAGCAATCGGAGAACGTGGAGTTGGTGAGGTAGGCGGTGGCGGCACAGTAGGCGGAGAAGTGGGTGTTGGAGCAGTAGGATGATCGTCCCACATATCCGGTGGTAAATTATGGTTGGGTATATTTGAATTATCTATTGGTTCCATATAATTAAAAAATTACTTACATTACTTATATTGTATGCCAAAATTATCATTTAATAGAAAAATCCTGTGATATAACTTGTATTATCGATGGGATTTTTTGAATCACTTAAAATTGCCGAACTAGATCGTGCCAATAATTGCCAATTATCTGCCCCAAGTTTTTGCATAAGTTGTAATAACACAGCTAAAACTTTAGGTGCATCAATCGGACGCTGACTAGCTAACTCAGGATCCATTTGTGTAATTGCTCCTATAGTAATTTTATCCTGCTGATTCGCTATACTTTCTGGCATCATATGCGACATATCTATCGAAGCTACTATCAGTACCCCTTTCGGTAACAAACCGGCTATTTGTTCCCCCCAATCTAGAACATCTACTAAAGTAACTCGGTTATTAAAAATAATCGGTACTATTTTGGCTTTAGGCAAAGACTTGCGTACAAATGGCACAATGTTACCTACCCCATGCTCAGCGTCAAACGGTGCTGGATCAATTTTAACTAAACCTTTTTTGGCAAGATGGATGATTAATTTTGTATCAGCTCTAAGCTCGCCATACGGCGTCTGCCATGTGCCAATGGTAGTTAAAAAATTGCCTACACCGGCATCAAAATGATTAGGTGACAGTAATATAACTGTGTTAATTTGATCTCCATCAACTTTGTTAAATGCTTGAGCAATTAAATTAGCCGCTAACAAATGATGATTCACTAATAGCCCTCTAATCTCAGAATTGGTTGATTGATTATTATCTAGTGCATACGCCGCATCAAACAAATCGGTTTGATGTTTAAAGTATGTTTCATGTACTGGCTCATTATTAACAACGTTAGTTGCCAACCCAGAATAAACCCCACACCCCAAACCCACCAGCGCTATAATGGCTCCCATGAATTTAAGTTTTATGCCCACGGATTGATCAGTTTACTAAAATATGTTCTGGTCGGTCAGTACTGCCAAAACCACCACGATCAATAGAAACCATTTCATCCACTTCTACAAACTCAGCTTTACCAATTTGTACAAATATCGCTTGGCAATATGCTTCTCCTCGCTCTAAACTAATTGGATGATCTGTCGTGTTGTAAACTGGAAACATTAATTCATCATTCGGGCCACAAAAATCCTGATCAATTGTACCCACATGATTACCTTGGATTAAACCCGGCTTTTTAAATGGGAAACTACTGCGCGGTACAACTTGCAACATATACCCTTTTGGGATTTCAACAACTACATTGCATGGTACTCGTACAGATTGACCAGGTTGAATAGTCGCACTTTCACGCAATATCAAATCAAACGCTACCGCACCAGCCGTTTTATAAACTGGCAAAGGCAGGGTTTTATCAACGCGCTTAATCTTCACTTGCATATATCTAGTTTACCAGAGATTTCAACGGCTCATCCATGAGCCGTTGAAATATATGATACTGGAGTCGTTCTACTCCCCAGAATGACAACGAAAGATAAAAGTCGCCTAGTCTTACCCTAGAATAACGAAAGCATATAGTGCACCAACAAACGCTATAGCGTATACCCATGCATTCTGGTTTTTAAAACCGGCATCGGAGGAGAAGCGTCAGATAATGAGATGAATATTTTAGGGTGAAGCCATTGTTTAAAGGCCGATAGCATATCGGCCGAGTTCGGCGAAAACGCCTAAATATTTATCCATTAGATAGCTTCGACGAGGTGCCGGCCGGTTTGGTACCACCGTTTGCCGGGACAAATGGTGGTTAAGAAATGTTTTTGTTTATGTCTGGATTCCCGATCAATTTATTGAATATATTACAGGTTAGTCGGGAATGACAAGCAGGAGGTGAGATGACAAGAAAGAAGGTTTATAAACTAGACAAATCTAATTTAATACCAGGACCCATTGTGGAAGATAATGATATCTTCTTAATATAGATACCTTTGGCTCCAGATGGCTTAGCAACTAAAATAGCCTTGTATAATGTTTGGAAATTATTAGTCAATCCCTCTACTCCTAGAGATATCTTGCCAAACCCTAAATGAGAAATAGCATCCTTGTCTAATTTAAACTCGACTTTACCTTTTTTAAATTCTTCCACCGCCTTAGCTGGATCAATAGTAACTGTCCCGCTTTTCGGATTAGGCATCAGCCCTTTGGTCCCTAATGTTTTGCCCAGTTGTCCGATTTTAGGCATTAAATCTGGCGTGGCAATAGCAATATCAAAATCTAACCATCCGCCTTTAATCTTTTCCACCAAATCTTCGTGACCGACATAATCCGCCCCAGCTTTTTTAGCGGCTGTTGCCGCTTCGCCTTCAGCAAAAACTAATATCTTGATGATTTTACCTAAACCAGCTGGCATAGCTACTACTCCACGAATATTTTGGTCAGCTTTTTTAGGGTCTAACCCAGTTTGGATATGTGCCTCAA
The DNA here is from genome assembly GCA_043805615.1 of Patescibacteria group bacterium. GTDB lineage: Bacteria > Patescibacteriota > Kazan-3B-28 > Kazan-3B-28 > UBA10110 > UBA10110. The sequence continues at coordinate 12,027 of JAZDHT010000025.1, forward strand.
CCGTCGCATCAAATTTAACTGGTGATGTTTTGATAACTAAATCAATCGCTTCGGCAAACAGATACAATTTATCTTTATCAACCAACTTAACTGCTTCGAGATACTTCTTTCCGCGACCCATCTTAGCAATTGGAGCTTTTTTCTTATTTTTCTTAGGTTTATCCGAAACATCAGCTGGTGTTTTTTTAGCTGTTTTCCTCACAGATTTCTTCTTGTCTTCTGCCATTTTTACCTCCTCGTGGTACAAACCCTATAAAATAGGTCCCACAATTTACCCCGTTAGAAGTGAAGAATTAATATTCCTACTACCAACAGGTATCGTATATAATTGTTAATAAACTTTAGCGATATTCCCGCCAGAGCACTTCTAACGGGGTGAGGTTAATAAAACTTATTTAGTGATATCTACGCCCATGCTCCGAGCAGTACCTTCGACAATCTTAGCCGCCGCTTCAATATTATTAGCATTCAAATCCAACATTTTCTTGGCTGCTATTTCTCGCACTTGGGTTGGAGTCAGCTTAGCAACTTTTTCTTTATTAGGTACACCCGATCCTTTACTAATGCCAGCCGCTTTTTTAATTAATTCTGACATCGGAGGCTGTTTTAAAATAAAATCAAAACTGCGATCTTCATAAATTGTGATAATTGCAGGGATAATAACATCACCCAGTTCACGAGTTTTTTCATTGAATTGATTGCAAAAATCCATAATCTGGATCCCATGCGGACCTAAAGCAGTGCCTACTGGAGGCGCTGGGTTAGCTTTGCCCGCTGGGCATTGCAATTTGACCTTAGCTTTAATCTTCTTTGCCATAAGGCATATTATTAACCACTTCACCTAATCTGTCAACTAAACATAAAATTGCTTAGTAAGACTATGTTATAGTATGCTGAAGTGTCATCAACCTTGAAAAATCAAAAAAAGGAGGGCAAATCATGCCTGATAATTTCCCTATTGGATCAGTGTTAGTCGATACTGATTACCGGCAAATGGTGGGCGAGGGCAGATTAACTCTCCCTCGCAACATGCCAAACTACACGATCGAGCCGGATTCGCTTGATCTTTACCTGGGTAGAAATATTTACCAGGTAACCGGTATACCAGATTTGGCTGGGGGATTTGACCCAGAATCTTTCCTGAATAACCATATCTGGAGTAAATTTGCGCTCCGAGACAAACAGATCAATTTGCGCCGAGGAAATGCTTATCTGGCGAAGTTGGATCACCAAATTAAATTAAATCCAGATGAGCACGGCATCGCTAGCGGCCGAAGTTCGATCGGTAGAACCGATGTGACCACTCTGCTGTTAGCAGAGGGATCAGTTAGATTCAACGAAATCCCGGCAGGATATAACGGCAATCTTTGGTTGTTGTTTGTACCTCAAAGTTTTTCGTTGTCTATCAGCTGGCCGGTATCTTTAAACCAGTTGAGAATCCACCGCGGGACTCGACAACTAATAAGTGCAACTGAATTAAGGCGCATTCATCATGATGGCAATCTCATTGCCAACCCAGACTTAGACCCAATAATTTCTGGGGATCGGCTGATGTTGCGATTAGATTTATCAGGCAAACCAAGCAATTTGGTCCCGACTAACCGCAATGAACCAGTAAGATTGTTACCAAACAGTAATAAACCCGAAAAATACTGGGTTGAAAAACCATTGGGGTTGGGTGATGAGTTTTGGCTTGAACCGGGAGAATTTGCCTTGCTCAAAACATTGGAAGTCGTCAAAGTACCAACTTATGCTGTGATGAGTATGATTGGCTACGATGATGGCAACGGTGAATATCGCACTCATTATGCCGCCTTTGTCAGCGCTGGGTGGTGTGCCTCGTTAATGTGTGAAGTGCGAAATCTGGCTCCCGTACCGATCTGTCTGCAACATGGCATGATTATCGCAAGCTTGGAATATGAGTATCTTACTCAAAAGCCACAGACTGCTTTCGAAAATACCGGATCTGGCATATATTATCATAAACAAACCGGTATTAAATTACCAGGTTGGTTTGCACCTTGGGAGTAATTGTACTTCGTAAAAATAGCCCTGCCTTAATCGGCAGGGTTTTTGCTTGTTATATTCACTTGGTAATATCAGTAGAAACTATTTGACCTAGATTAGGTTGTTTTAAACCAATCAATTTAATCATCCCTGGCACAAAATTAGTTTTATCAATTTTATCTAAAACAGACCAAAAACAATCAGAAGGAAGTTCTGCCCCATTGATTAGTCTTGGGTTACCTACACTAAATAAATGACAAAGCATGTGAGTAACTACTTCGCCATTTTCATAAACCACCCAGTAAGTATCACCCACATGTTGCAATTTACCAACCATGTTAGTTTTTTCTTGTAACTCGCGACTACTTGCTTCTTCTATATTTTCACCGAAGTGAAGTTTCCCATAAGGCAGTGTGATCAGACCGTGAAACGGCTCTTTGGTGCGTTTTTGTAATAAGTATTCGCCTTGGCTATTTTTACAAATCAACATCGTCACAATTTTCGGCTGGACTCGAGGCCGAAAATCTTTCAGGCTTAATTTATCCGCCAACTGCTTCCCGCCAACAGTAAGTTGATATAAATTACCAGATTTTTTTACTAATTTATCCCGCACCAGCGATTTTAGATGATAAACAAACTGGTTGCTTTCAATCCCCTCTGGGCGCAGTACACTAAAACGCAAATTGGGTTGTTTAATTAAACTGGCAATAATTTTTTGTTGCAAAATATGCATGACACTTTAGCATAACTTAACCTCAATTTGAGTCAAATCGGGATGACTATCCCTCTTATAGCTATACCATTATCTTTAACTTAGTTGAATGTACATTAACAAAAAGGAGCCTTATCATGGCCATTAGTAAAATAATCGATCCTATTTTAATAGGAATCATTGAAAACCCCAGTGTAATCCCCCAGGATCAGGAGGACAGCCCCTTATTCTTTCATCGCGAGGCCCACCAACTTCTTATAGATTATGACATGGGTGATGAGACCGCTAAAGCGCGGGTTGCTACATTAGCCCAGCAACTGCGCGACACTGAATCTCCTAACCTTATCGACCTTATTACTATTCGGCTGGATCACATGAAAGACATTATGAGCTGGTGTACATGTTGCCACACCTGGATCCAGAAAACCAGCTCCCCAACGTCGCGGGTCCGCACAGTTTACCTCTACAGAAAGTGGTGGGAAGGATCTGAATATACGGAATCTATTGAAACAGACCATTCTATCCATGATGCTTGTTTAAAGTGTTTCCTGAGTTTATTTGACCGACAAGTGTGGATGGGCAATTATGAAATAATGATAGCCAAAGCCGTAGACACCAACAACTACCACTACCACTTTGCATATCCGAATGGAGAAAATTGGGTCTGGTTACCCGAGTATACTACTTATCACGGAGCACCAGAGATAATCGCTACGATTTCGGATATTAATTTGCTTCGGTTCTTCCTTGCTGGGCCAACAAGCAGATAATGGTTTGGTATGGGGGCATTGGCAAATTGAATTTAAGCCACCCTAACATGATCGGCGCGATTATACTACCTTCTAGTAAACAATTGCATTGAGGTGATCACTAATGAACAGTATTGTTCGAGGAAATTTTATCCAACTCTTGTTCTTACAAATTGCCACCAAGTACACCGAACACACTGCTTGGTTTACTCTGGATGATGATATTCTTCATCCAACAATATTTGGGCTACAGCAGAAATACGGCGCTGAATTACCCGTGCTAACCAAATTTCATTTCACAACAGTGGGGACCTTCCCCTTCAGTCAGGAACTAGCCGAAGCCATGGTGGGTATCAGAGTAAGTTATTTTGTCAAACTGACAATGCCACACGATGCAGCACATTTTTACTGCCACCTCCTGAGCAAGGACTCGGCCGAATTTCTGGAGCAAACCTTGCAAGATATCTTTGGAGACAACGCTACTACGAGAAAAGCTTTCGGAAACTGTGCCGACGATCTTTATACAAAAATACGGCGTTGCTCCCCATGCCTTGTTCCTTAATCAACCTCTCTTCCATCGCCCTTTGAATCAAAAATAAGCCACTGTTACCCCAGTGGCTTATTTTATTCCCGGCAACAGTCTAAGGCTTTTTTTAGAACATCTCCGAGTTTGCCAAGAAAGCCTTTTTTGACGGTGTCGGATTTATTCAGAGCACCAGCATCAATCTTTTTAATCTCTCCGACATCAATCAAATTCATATTTAAGCCCCAGAATAGGTTATAAAGTTGATACGATTTTTGGAATAAATCGTAGGCCTCTTCTTTACGACCCAAACTGAGTTGCTTATTCCCTACTTCCATCAATCGCATCGCAGCTGCTAATAAATGTTTAGAGATACACCAAACCTCCCCCTCCGGGCCAGAAGACCCTCCGGGCTGGCGGCCTTCAGGGTTTTTGACGATTTTCTGCATCAAGCTTTTGCGCATTTCCCGAATCTCACCAATAAAATCATAATATTTAGTTTTGTCAGTCTTGGCGGCTGTAAAAAAGAAATGTTCTTCTAAACTTACCAGATTCATGATCGCAATACTCAAATCTTGATCCGAGGATAAATCTAATTTATTTTCCTTTTTCATTGCGTCCACTTTTTGGACAAATTCATCTAAACTTTGGATTTTATCTGCCATGATTTACTTACTTAATTACTTACTTAATTACTTACTTAATTACGTAATTAATTACTTACTTATAAAATAAAAAATTATACTTACAATGATCAGACTACCTAAAGACATCACTGTGCGCTGAAATGGGAAATGAGCTTTACCGTGATAGCGCTTTTTTATCCAATAATAAAATTGGATAATGCTATACGTAACACCAACACCCACAATAATTCCCAATAAAAGCCTGTCTACCCCCCATAATTGATTCAATGAGTGCCCAAATGACTTATTTAAGTATAACCCGCCCAAAACCAAAACTGCATACACCAACCAGACAGAGAGTTTCTTAAACGGCCACTGGATGCCTTTTTTCTTAAGCCAACTGAGCGTCCACAGCGACACCATCACAATAAACGCCCCGATCCAGATACCAGTTATGCTATCGTCCACCCCTAGCCAACGCGAAACCCCCAAACCAACTACCACCACTCCCGTACACACCGGGCAGATCGCCTGGGCTGGTAATGCCACGCCCCAGCTTAATAAAACCGCTGGTAATAATAACCACCATTTCTTCATATTGATATTATACATTTTTGCTCGTAGATGGTTCGTACTTAAACCCTTTAGTAATATTTGATAATCTACCTTGATCTACAAATTCATACAAAAGTTTTTGTTGTTCTTTTTGCTTAATAGTTTGGGGACCGCCTAAAATAATTAAATATGCTAACTCTGGGCTCATTACTCTATAGCCATCTTCTGATTCTATGAACCCATTCAGAGGATAATAAAATGTACCATGATCTGTATGTTCAACATACTGATCATCTTCCGATGTAATAAAATGAACATCAGCACATACTAAACCCCTGACAAACACATCCTTATATCCTTGATCTTGTAGTGTAAAACCAGCTTGCTTAAAAAAGTCTCGCAGATTTGATCTTTGCGTACTATCAACCATAATATCTACATCACTCGGGTTATAATTTTCATCGAAAATGCCCTGTTTTTTGCCTGCCCAACTTCCAAACACAATAAACGGTATCTCGGCTGATCTTATTTCTTCTAAAACTTGAACTTGTTGTAATGTTCTTGTTTTATAACTGCCACCCGACTTATTTTTTCTTGTGGTAGAAGAAGTGGACTCAAAATCATGCTCTGGATTGACCATGTTTTTATAGTATCACTCTTTATAATATTTTCTGGTTTTGAGTTCTTCGGGCAAATAAGTTTGATAGGAACTATTTTCGATCGGCGTGTATTTATAATCTTTGCCGTAATTTAATTCTTTCATCAATCCTGTCGGGGCATTACGGATATGCAGAGGGACTGGTAGGTTGCCGTATTTTTCAACATCTTTTTTAGCCAATCCATACGCCTGATAAGCCACTATATTCTTCTTGGCTTTGGCTAAATAAATTACCAACTGGGCCAAATGCACATTGCATTCCGGCATCCCAATTTTTTTGCAAGCATCAAATATATTATTAGCTAGAACTACGGCAAAATTATCTGCTAATCCCACGTCCTCGGCGGCAAACCGTAACAACCTCCTCGCCACATAGACAGGGTCTTCTCCGCCTTCCAGCATCCGGGCTAACCAATATAGCCCAGCGTGGGCATCTCCGCCGCGCAAAGACTTATGCAACGCCGAAATAATGTTGTAGTGCTCTTCCCCATCTTTGTCATACATCAGATGCATTTTTTGCAAAACCTGCTTGATTAATTCTGAAGTGATAGGCTGGTGTTGATTAGCACATAATTCTAAAGTATTTAAAGCCATTCGAGCATCACCGTTGGACAGCTTGGCAATTAAACTAATGCTATCGTCTGAAATATGCAAATTTAAATTACCCAAACCATTATTTTTATCTTGAATAGCTTGTTGAATAATTTGTTTAATCGCCGGGTCAGCTAATTTTTGCAACACTAACACTCGGGTACGAGAAATTAAAGCAGAATTAATTTCGAAGCTAGGATTTTCGGTGGTTGCTCCAATTAAAATCACCACCCCTTTTTCGACATATGGCAAAAGTGCATCTTGCTGGGCTTTATTCCACCGATGAATTTCATCAATAAACAAAATGGTTTTTTTGCCTAATCGCTGGCTAGCTTCCGCCTGCTCAAATATCGCGCGCAATTCTTTGACTCCACTGCTAACGGCTGACAATCGAATAAACTCTGCTTTAGTTTGTTGAGAAATAATATGCGCTAAGGTAGTTTTACCGCTCCCCGGTGGCCCCCACAGAATTAGTGAAGGTAATTGATCAACTGCAATCGCTTGACGTAAAAACGATTTTTCGCCCACCAATTCATCTTGACCAAAAAACTCCACCAAATTATTTGGTCGCATCCGATCCGCCAACGGTGATTGTTTTACTATTGTCTTTATAGCCATCACACCTAATATACCAAAAAAACCCGGCTGATACAGCCGGGCATAAACCCAATTTAAGGTTATTTTTAACAAACTGTGCTAACCTTGGCAAAATCCGGATTGGTTAACCACCGTCTAAGCTCTAATACTATCAGTGACAAACTGCAGATATGAGTAGAGATATGTGTTTGCTGATTATCCCGTTTAATGTCATTTCTGATGGCATCGCCGTCAGTATGTGACAACCCAGCCGTAAACAAAATAACTAAGTCGACCGATGGGAAAGGTGGTCGAACCGGATTTTGACTGGAAATAAAAATAGGTTGGTCAATCACAAACTTTACAGTAGGCAGATGTTTTTTGAGCTGATCCAACAGACGGCTATTCCTAGACTCGTATTGCCCATCGCCACAACAGATAAGCACAGCTGTACATGGATAGTAAACTGTCCCTGGAGACGATTCTGCATGGCTCTCTACTTCAGACAAATACAATTCATCAAACATATCGATGAGACCTTGCGTTGCTGTAGCATAATCATCGGCAACTTTTCTTAACGCTCTTATTTCTTCGATATTAGCTGATTCATTGTTTTTTAAGCGCCTGATTTCATCGCGAACCCGAGACAGATTTGTTTCAAGCCCCGTACGACAAATTCTCCACTCTTCCTCGTCTTTCTGATAACCAGCAACCAACTCAGTGACTTCATGTAATTCCGTTGTTAATTTTGCTAATTGCTGATTTTTTTCTTCAACTGCTCTCTTCAAGACATCCACCAATGGGTCAGTTACTCGCTCAACAATGATGTCGGATAAATTTTTCGCCGCACCCAAAAATGCTTTTTGGGTATCTAAAATCTCTTGCAATTCGTCGCTAATAGATTTGGCCATATTAGCCTCCTTTTCAAGATACATGTAATAATTTGATTATATTAAAAAACTACTACTAGAGCAAATAAATCAATTACAGTATGGGCGTAATCCAGGCGTATTGTAGCCCATGCTACACCCAAGGGCTACGCAGGGCAAGCTTCCTTTCCCACCCAAATCGCAAACCGAAGCTGAAAGCTGTTTGTGATTTGGAGAGGAGGAACAACGGAGCAGTTAGGTTTGCCAATTCCATTAGCAAACTGCCAGAGCGTAGGCCGTTCCGACGATGGAGCCGAGGATGAGATTTGAACTCACGGCCTACGCATTACCATTGCGTTGCTCTACCACTGAGCTACCTCGGCCCAATTAGGGATAACTCTGATCCCTATGATATTAATTTAACATACTCATTAACAAACTTTTCAATTTCTTGTTATGACAATAAACCGTCAATACACCATATTCCGACTTCTTTCTATAATTACCCAGTCCTCTAGTTGGAGTCACTACTACTTTTGGCATAAATTGTTTTCTAGGGAAATTGATGATTTTAACCCAATAATCTAAGGCTAATTCTGGGTTCGTATCGGAAAAAATCTGCAATCCAAATCGTAACTTATTAGGTGAAACTTGGCAAATCTTAATTAAAAATTCTATATATTTGTTAATTAGGGCTGGGTCTGTATTCCCCAATCTGACTGAATTTCTGTCCACCTTATTTCCCTCACCCCAATATAACCCTACACCCATACCTAATAATTTGGCTTCTTCTATAGTATCAGGATAAGAAAACTGGAAAGGATCACCCCCGGGGTTACATTTAAGATACATGGCCTCGCTTATACTTCTTTTGGGAATACCATATTTTCTAATCCAATAATTTATTTTATTCTCCGAACAATTAAAATGACTGGCTATTTCTGCAACAGAATAACCTTTCTTAATATACAGACCTGATAACTCAAATTTAGAAAAACTCATATCTTAAAATAATCTATAAATTAATTATAGATTATAAAAATACTAATTCCAAGCAGTAATATTAGTCAACCCTTACATGATTAACCAAAATATCGCCCCGCTCACCCAAGAGTGTGTTATAACTTTCTAGCAAAGCCAGGCGGAAGTGTCCATGCTTCGCCCAAGGGCTTCGCAGGACAAGCTTCTTATCGCACAGAGCATGACCTGGCAAGACATTCGAAACTTTTAGCTGAGAATACCATAGCCAAGCGTAGCTTGGTGCCGGGAGTAGGGTTCGAACCTACGCAGCCCGAAGGCAACGGTTTTACAGACCGCTCTCGTTGACCACTTGAGTATCCCGGCACATTTTCAATGGAGCCGAGGACAGGATTTGAACCTGCGACCAATAGTTTACAAAACTACTGCTCTACCACTGAGCTACCTCGGCAAATTTTATTTCAATTCAAGTGTAGCCTTGCCCCTAGCTTCGGGCATTGGAGTCTGAGTGATAGGCATTCCGAAAATTACTGCTTCGTGAAGTCGGTTGCACCGACGAAAACGGAAAGGTAATTTTTTGGTAAGTGCCAAACAAGGACGACTGGCCGAGGACTTTGGCCCCGAAGGGGACCCCTTGGATTTACTTTCCCCTGGCCGTCAAAGCCCGGCACGGGCAGGCTCGGGAAAGTAACTAGAAACATCTATTTCAATTTAGTTTCAGCTTCCTCTAATAGTTGTCTATATTCGTCATTGTGAGGTTCCAAGATTAACGCCTTTTCGTAAGCATCAGCAGATTTACGATATTTCTTACACATAAAATATGTTAACCCTAAGTTCATGAAACGCGATGCTACTTTGTTGTTAATATCAATAGACTTCTCATAACTCTCTACTGCCTCATCGTAATTCCCTTGCTGATAAAACAACAAGCCTTGATTATTATAGAAAGTATCATTATCTGGCTCTAACTGCAAGGCTTGGTCTATGGCATTAGCCGCATCCTTATAATTCTTTTCCCCCAGGTAAACCAAAGCCAATTTATTATACAAACTAGATTCTTGGGGATCCTTTGTAATCAGTTTGAGATAGATTCGCTCTGCTTTTTTATATTCCCCCGCCTGGGCTAGTCGGTCTGCTTTAGCTAGATGATCTTCATCTTTATCGTTTTTATCGTTCTCTTCTTTTTCATCTGCTTTGTCCATTTGCCGAGCCTCGTGAGACAGCTTTCTTACTACCTCTTTTTCTAGGGGTAACTTACGAATAACGATCATCACTAAAGCTATGGTTGCTACAAATATAACTAGTTCTAACATTGCCATTAGTTAAAAAATTATGAACTGATAAAAATAACCAGCAACTTGCTTAATTTATTATACCCGATTTTCTGAAACCATTGGTAATAAAGCCGCTTCTAGGGTAATTCTAACATTAGCGTTGTCTGTTATCCCTGCCAGAGCATCTTGTAAACTACTTATCAAATCAATAAGTATCTCGGCAGAATATCCTTTGACCGCATCATCAATTAAACTCAAAACTGGCTGACCCATTTTAAGTAACATCGCCCGATGAATAAGATTAATCCAAATTTTTAATACCTCCATAGCCTCTTCACGATCTTTGATTTGCGCTGATTTAGTTAAGGCAATAATATTTTTTTGCAAGATCTCTTGTAAGGCAGTCACATTACCTAATGCTGACTGCAAGACATCTGGATCATTAGCTAATTTCTTAGCCAAACCAACAGCCCCATTGGCCAACACAGTAATTTCATTGATATGATCAGCCCCAATTTGATTTAAATATTGAGTTATATGTTGATCAGATAAATAACCCAGCCTAATTAATTGCACCCGAGAGATTATTGTAGGTAATACATTACTTATCTCTTGAGCAGTCAGAATAAATACAGTCTTAGTTGGAGGCTCTTCAATGGTTTTAAGCAAAGAATTTAGTGCGCCCACACTAAACCGGTCAATATCCTCTATGATACCCACTTTGATATTAGAAACTGCAGGGGACAAATGCATAAAATGAATAAAGTCATCTGTTGATTTTTTCCATTGATTGTCTTCCCCGGTAACCGAATTTTTATTTAAAATATCATCAAAAATCATGGTGTCTGGATGAGGTGATTTACTATACATGACACTATGCCAACTAGCCGCCATTAATCGCGCTAAAAACCCTTTGCCAATCTTAGGTGGCCCAACCAATAAATAAGCTGGGTGTTGGCCTATACGTGTTTGGTTGGTCAATAAAAGCTTGGCCCGATCTTGGCCAATTAATAACTGTAGGTTTTGTTGAATAATGTTTTGATCCATCCCGTTAGAGTTGGGAAGTGCCTACACTTCCGTAAGTTAATAATAATGGTTGGATGAGTTTAATTGATGATGTAAACATATTATATGGGAATAGCTAGTTGCTTTAGTTATCTCTAACGGGATCCATAACCTATTATCATACCAAAAAAGCCTTTACGGCCTTTTTGTTTATACTTAATTGTCCACCTAAGCGGTGACTTTTTCCTTGCTTAAAACCTTATCAATTAAACCGTATTTCTTGGCCTCATCTGAAGACATGTAATAATCCCGATCAGAGTCCTTCTCTATCTTGTTAGTAGTTTGACCGGTGTGGCTAGATAAAATTTCATTTAGAATAACCTTTATACGCAAGATTTCCTTCGCTTGTATATCAATATCCGTTGCTTGTCCTTGCGTACCACCCATAACTTGATGAATTAAAATACGAGAATGTGGCAAAGCAAACCTCTTACCTGGAGCACCCGCAGCTAATAATACTGACGCCATTGAAGCGGCCATGCCAACACACATTGTTGATACATCAGGTTTAATGTGTTGCATCGTATCATAAATCGCCAAACCAGCCGTTACAGAACCTCCTGGGCTATTGATATACATACGAATATCTTCTTTAAGATCTTCGCCCTCCAAAAACAGGAGTTGGGCAATAACTAAATTGGCCATATTGTCATCAATTGGCTCGCCAATAAAAATAATTCTTTCCTTCAGCAAACGCGAGTAAATATCGTACGCCCGCTCACCCGATGGGGACTTATCAATTACCATTGGAATTAAACTCATAGGTTTACGATTTAAGAATAACTAGATGTATTATAACACCCCTCACCTCTCAATCCACTCCGACCCCGATAGCTACGACCGCTATAGCTATCATCACCCAATATCTTGCTATTCACCGGATTATATAAAAAGTGGCCTCGATAATCCCTAAGGATAACCGAGGCCGATCTCACTTAACAACCCGTTCAGCATAATACTCCCAGATGCGTTGACGCACTTGGCAGAGCTGATAACGTCCCCATATACCATCGTCGGCCCCATAAGGTCGATAGTGGAGACATCCTCCACCACAGACCGAGAACCAACGGCATCCCCGACACTCCGGCGGCACTGCCACTACCCGTTCTCTCCACTGATGATACACCTCGCCTTGGCAGATGGTCGGCAGATCGGCCTGCAATACATTGCCAAGAATTGGTCGCCAATCAACGAAGTCGCATCCAGCAACATCACCATTCTGTTCGATAGTGAGAAAACGGTGACATTCGTTAGCAAACTCACAGCTGGACACTGGACCTCGAAGTGCGTCGAGATATGAACTCACATGCTCGATTCGCCAGCTCGTGTCGCCTATACCTAGCCAGATGTCAAGTATGCGGCACATTAGCTCATAATAGTCAGCTGGAGGCAGCGTGATTGCAGACAACCGCGCGATCATAGGCTTAATAAGCACATTCCGCACTCCTATTTCGTATAGCCTAACGAGATCGCTCAGGATGCTCACATGATTACGAGCGTGAACCACCATGATGACACCCACCCAGAGACCCTGCTCGTTACAGCGCTGAATGGTATGCCACGCCTGCAGATGAGTAACAGCGCCGTCAGGTGTAAGCCGTTCCTGATCGAGACCGCCATCCCAACTGAGTCCGACTTGAAAGTTATTCTCAAGTAGAAACTCAATCCAGGCATCATCCAGTAGCAAGCCGTTACTCTGGATGCTGTTGATGAACTGCCGACCATTGCTATACTGCCTCTGACCCCGCAATGCTCTGCGGAAAAACTCGCGACCGGCCAGCAACGGCTCACCACCACTCCACAGACAGATAGGTAGTTGTAACTGAGCAGCCATAGCTTTAATGACTCGCTCCAATACTTTATCTGTCATTAAGCGCAATCCGGAAGATGACGGGCCATCAAATTCGTAGCAGTAAGAACAACGCAGGTTACAGACGTTGCCTACTGCCTTAACACTTACCAAAGGTATCTGGCACATAAGCCAACATCTCCTTATATGGAAAAGATCACGTCTTCACTATGAGACAAGTCAGATGATTAGTCAAGAAAAATTAGCTCCCAGAGAAGCTTTTTCTAAGCCACAGCAACAACCCTCCTCGACTCTTCAGAAAACTGGGCCAACGTCTTAGAAATGGCTGACCCATCGGCCACACCCCCATAATCTTCATCAACTCTTGGGCACGAGTAGAATTGAATTTCCTTAATTTAAACTGATCCTCGTAACTTAATTGCAGTAAAATCGCCAATACCTGTTCTACCGCTCCTTCCTTTGTGTAGTGGTATTTATCCTTAGATCGGGCATAACGCTGAATGATTCGAGGCATACCCAGACGACTGCCCCAGCGGTGGTGACGTAGTAACAGATGAACATATTCATGCGCGACACTCAAGGCACTATAATCAGCGGGTTGACGAAAATCAATATAGATGCTGTTGGGGGGTTGGAATTCAGCAGCATACTTAAGTGGACGATGCACAATCAACACATGTTTTAATCCCACCAAACCAACCCGAGTGGATATATACACAAACGGATTGGCCCGCAATAAAAACGCCCGCAACGTATCAGCGCGTTCCCGATGACAAACAGGGTATACAAATTGAATTTTCATCTAGTTCTATCATACATAAAAAATAGGGGTACCAGTTTCCTAGTACCCCACCGGCCAGAGTGCCGCCGAAGGTTCTCACTACGGTGGTCTCGGGCACAGGCATGTGCAGCCACAGTTACCCACCCAGCTGCATCCGGCGGCATCGCTCTGCGCCGCTTGCAAACATGGTGAGGTAGCATGCTGCTCAAAGACCTCGACCTCAAACTCGTTCTCGTCCAAGTGCTATCATCTCCTTTTTCGAGCATTGCGCGAACTCGCGCCGATAGAGATTGTCTATGCAACTATCGATGGGACACTCTCCCGAACACACCCCGGCATAATGGCATCCCTCACACTCGAGGGGAATCGTTCGCATAGTGGTAAAAAGAGGACTATCGCACCAGATCTGGGCAAAACCGCCTTCCCGCACATTACCAGCTGACTTGCCATACAGAATACATGGCTGGACTGTTCCTTCTGCCTCAATGGCCGCGCAGGTCCGGCCAGATGGACACCCCCAGATTGCACTGGTTGCGTTGGTATTACCGTTCACCAGCGCTTGGTCCTGTGAGATGCCCTCAGTGGCCGATAGATCCATCCGACCAGATAGCTTGGCTCGATACGTCTCGAAGAGCTGTCTTAGTTGCAAAAGTTGCTCGATACTAGCAGCGTAAGAGCGAGAGGCCCGACCAGTGGCACAGAGCTGCACCAACTGCATTTCATTCACCTGAAGCTTCAGCCCTAAGTTGATGAGCGTCTCCATCTCACTGATATTATCGGATAGTACCGTGGGGGTAATACCGATTCTCGGTATGCTGGTCTGGCGCAGATGGCATACTGCCTCTACTGCCCGCCTAAACGAATCTGGCACACCACGGATCGCATCATGTGTAGCGGCAACAGCACCGTCGATGCTTACCCGCACATGCATTAAGCCACATTCCTCCAACTGCTTGGCTACTTGTGGAGTAACAAACCAGCCATTAGTGTTCATCATCGTGGCTATGCCATGATCACGAGCACACTTGGCCAACTCGAAGAAATCCTTTCGCATCAGGGGTTCTCCACCAAGGAAACTGATGTAGAACACTTTCATCAGCCCTAACTCACGAATCAATGCTTTGGCCTCTTCAGTGGTGAGTTCGTTGGGATGTGGCGTACCTGAAGCGGAATAACACTGTTTGCACTTGAGATTACAAGCAAACGTGACATCCCACCAAACAAAGAGTGGTGCCCGCAGGTAACTAACTTTCATGATTGTCCACCTCCCGCACCACACCGAACCGTTCCAACTTGCGGCAGAACCGCAACCGTAACACATCACACTCATCAACATAGTGCACTACTTGATTGCTCTGCCAACTGATCAGCTCACGGTAAGCACCGTCACTGAGCCGAAGGATTAGGCCGGTGGCTCT
>JAZDHT010000026.1:0-5441 GCA_043805615.1 Patescibacteria group bacterium
CGATAGAAGATCGGCTGAGTTTAGCGAAAGAGAAAGCTAATTTTACTTTATCCAGAGTGAAGGTGACTGGTCGGAGCTTTTACGCCACTTTTCCAGAAAAGTGGCAAAACAATTTATACGATTCTGGAGTCGTCTCATGGACTCCCCAGAATGACGCCTCTCCAAGCCGGGTATTGGAATCCGAGCGCCTTTCCTCTAACCGGCCATTGGAACCTGAGTGTACTGGATTAGTAAAATTAGCGCTTATGAAGCTACCTGTCCGAAGCCGATAGAATATCGGCTGAGTTTAGCGAAAGAGAAAGCTAATTTTACTTTATCCAGAGTGAAGGTGACTGGTCGGAGCTTTTACGCCACTTTTCCAGAAAAGTGGCAAAACAATTTATACGATTCTGCCTGCCTGCCGGTAGGCAGGGAGTCGTCTCGTGCCGCCGGCTCGGAGAGCCTCTTGGCTCGGAGAGGACTCCCCAGAATGACGCCTCTCCCAAGCCGGGTATTGGAATCCGAGCGCCTTTCCTCTAACCCGCCATTGGAGTTTGAGTGTGATGAGCCAATAAAACTCCCGTTGCGCAGCCCGTTGTCTGTTAGGGCGAAAGCAGTAAGGGAGTTTTGTTAGGCGAACAGTGAAAACGACTGGCGGGAGCTTTTACGCCACTTTTCTGGAAAAGTGGCAAAACAATTTATACGATTCTGGACCCTCCTGCGCTAAAGCTACGGACGGGCAGGCAAGCCAGTCCGCCAGCTGGCGGAGACGAAATAAAGTTATTTAATTTTTTTGCGGATGAAGGCTGGCACATCAATCTCATCCCTTTCTTCTAGCTCTTGTTCTTTTGATTGTGACACGCCCAAACCTGACCTAGACGCTGCTGGTTCCATTCTCCGACGACCGGGAGCCACACTATAAACATCATCATCAAAACCCGTGGCGACCACAGTAATTTTAACTTCGCCTTGCATCGCTTCGTCAATTACAGCGCCAAAGATAATATTGGCATCCGGGTCAGCCGCTTCGGTGATGATACGAGCCGCTTCATCAATTTCGTACATACCCAAATCTGGACCACCGGTAATGTTAAACAGAATACCTTTAGCTCCTTCAATAGATAATTCTAACAATGGGCTATCAACTGCTTGCTTGGCGGCTTCTAAAGTTCGGCTATCGCCAGTCCCGCGCCCAATTCCCATCAAAGCCGAGCCAGAATTAGACATAATCGCTTTAACATCAGCAAAGTCAACGTTAATCATCCCATGTTGAGTGATTAAATCAGAAATGCCTTGCACACCTTGGCGCAGAACATCATCAACTACCGAGAAAGCATCATACAATGAAGTCTTTTTATCAATCACCTGTAATAAGCGATCATTGGGGATCACAATCAGAGTATCAACCTTGGTACGCAAATCTTCGATACCTTCTTCAGCAATTTTACGCCGACGCAAACCTTCAAAAGAAAATGGTTTCGTTACAACTGCGACCGTTAAAGCACCCAGTTCACGCGCAATTTCCGCCACCACCGGGCCAGCCCCCGTACCAGTACCACCACCAGCTCCGTAAGTTACAAAAACCATATCAGCATCTTTGAGAGCATTGTAAATATCTTCCTTGTTTTCTTCAGCTGATTTCTTACCCTTTTCTGGATCAGCCCCTGCGCCTAACCCACGCGTAGTGGTTTGCCCAATATGAATCTTAGTGGAAGCACCACAATAATGTAAATCCTGGGCATCAGTATTTATACCTACAAATTCGACCCCTTTAATATTGGCATCGATCATACGGTTGATGGCATGAGAACCACCACCGCCTACCCCCACTACTTTGATGCGGGCAAAGATTCCCTCACCGGTAAAATCGGTCATCATCTTTCGCGAAGCCATATAATTACTCCTCCTAAGCATTAATTGAATTGATTAATAATCCACAGACTATCCCCAAGTTATCCACCCAATGATACCTTATTATATATTAGCTAGGAAAGTTAAGTCAAAAAGATTATTTATCTGACAATAAAGTGGCTTTCAGAGCTGAAAAAGCCATGTTACAGCTACACAAAGACTTATCCACAGTTGTGGATAAGTCTATTTAAACCAATTCTTTAATCGTGTAAAAACTCCACCAAAACTTGGCTCTCTGGCGTAAGATGACAAATTATGTTGATCATCTATCCCCCATAATACTAACCCAATTGCATTAGCAAATCTTGGATCATCTAGTTGATCAACTACCCCACGCAATTCAATAGGAAAACCGATTTGGGCTGGCAATCCTAAATGATCTTTAGCAAAATCAACTATCCCCGGCAATTTAGCCCCCCCTCCCACTAATACTGCACCGGCTGGCAACATACCATCTTTACCAACTTTACGTAACTCGGTTTTAACCATCATAAATATTTCCATTAACCGAGCTTCAATTATTTCAGCAATATATTTTCGCGAGATTACTTGATCTTCGGATTTATCAAATCGAGACAAATCAACTGTATCCTTGTCGGACAACATCAAAGCACTAGCCATGCCATATTCTATTTTTACTTTTTCAGCAACATCTAAGGATGTTCTCAAACCAATGGCAATGTCCGAAGTAAGATGGCCCGAACCAACCGGGAGAACTGCAGAATGACAGATCTCTCCTTCATCAAAAACTACCATGCTAGTAGTCCCCGCCCCGATATCTACCACGACTACCCCTAATTCTTTCTGTTTTTTGGATAAAACTGCCTTACTGGCGGCTAATGGGCAAAAAACAAAATTAGAAATACTCACTCCCGCCTGTTCAACAGTTTTTTGTAGATTTCGAATAAATGGGCTCGACCCAGTAATCACATGCGCATCAACTTCCAAACGAGTCCCCGACATACCAATAGGATCTTTGATCCCGTCTTGACCATCTACAATGAAAGTTCGAGGGATAACGTGAATAATCTCCCGGTTAGCTGGTAGGGCTATCGTTTGAGCACTCTCCACCACTCGGAGCACATCATCACTAGAGATTTCTTGTTTAGCTACGACTGATACTAAACCTCGGTTATTGGTCGCCTGAATATGCTCACCATTAATACTGATATAGGCACCCTCTACTGGTACTCCCGCCATACGTTCAGCCTTGTCTAACGCGGCTGTAATAGCTGTGACTGTCTCTTCTACATCTGTTACTACTCCTTTGCGTAAACCACTACTTTCTTGAACACCCACACCAATAATATTGGGGTGGATTTCATCTTCACTGCGTTGACCTATGATCGTTATGACTTCCGAACTGCCAACATCAATACCAATAGTAACTTTTTCCCTCATGTGTATAACTTAAGTTCCTTGAGACATCCGACATTCCCTGGAACGTTTAATGTTCTTACCTATTATAAGCAAGATTTGCCCTCCCCGCCAATCTTTTTGCTCCTCATAAAATCATTTGAGTAATCTGGTCCTCAATATCTTCCATTTTTTTGGCATCAGAATTATTTTCATGATCAAAGCCAAGTAAGTGTAACAGACCATGTACTAGCAATTGGGCAAATCTGTCTTTATGGGGAATATGTAGTTTTTCAGCTTCAGCAATGAGCACTGGGCAAGAAATATAAATGTCACCCAAGTAATTAGTATCTACTTCTTTGTCTGTTAATTCAGGGATCTCAGAGTTAGTAAAAGATAACACATTAGTAGTAGCATCCTTACCTCGGTAACGTTGATTCATTTTTTGCATTTGGTCATCAGTTATTAGCACCACCCCAACTTCGCTATCGCTTTTTTGGCTGGTAAGACCTAGTGTAACATCAAAAATAAAACGGATGAACTCTTCGCCCACCCCTTCTAAACCGAATTGGCCATAACCCACAAAAACTTGCGACATTATTGCAATTTATTGTTCACTAATTTAGCAACTAGCGCTCCATCTGCACTACTACCTACCCGCTTCATAACTAGACCAATAATTTGCCCAGTCTTTTCGTCAGGGTGATTAGTAATCTCTTCCTCAACAATCTTAATAATTTCTGTTTCGCTCATATCTTCTGGCAAGTAAGCTCCCAAGATACCTGCTTCAGCAATTTCTTTTTCTGATTGTTCCATGCGATCACCAGTTTTAAAACCTTCGGCCGCCTCTTTGCGTTTCTTAACTTCTTTCTTGATCACAGCAAAGATCTCTGTATCTGATAATTGAGTTTGTTTAGCGATTTCATCGTTATGAATAGCATTTGCCAATAATCTCAAAGTTTGCAACTTGAGATCATCCTTTTCTTTTAAAGCCTTGATTAAATCAGTCTGAATTTGTTCCTTCATATTCACCCCGTTAGAAGCAGGAAACTGCGAGGTTCCCGATGTTTACGAATAAAATATCTGATAATAAATTAGTCATTGGGCAATATACAAAGTTTAATTATTGAACATAGTGCTTCTAACGGGGTCAATTAGTACAATTCCTTTTGCTTCTTTATTTTAATTTGTTCTTTACGCAAAGCACTTTGCCTGCGACTGGTTTTACTCACTGGTTTAGTAAAAAATCTCCGTTCCCTAGCTTCAGACATAGATTTACTCATCAAAACCATACGATTAAACCGGCGCATCATGGCCTCAAAACTCTCTCTTTCTTTCCTTTTGACATAACTAGACATAAGCAAATGATAACCTGTAAATCAGATGTAGTCAAGAGTACCCGTTTCAACGGCTCAACCAACGGCTCACCCTGTTGAGCCGTTGCATATTAAGCTGATTTTCCCGCAGTTTTAGCTTGAATACTAGGTTTTGCTTGCTCAACAAATAACCCTACTTTTTCTGATAATGGCACCCCACCTAAAACATGAAAATGTAAATGAGGAATGCCCTGCCCGCCCCATTTGCCGATATTGGTTACTACACGGTATCCATTTTTATCAATATTCATTTCTTGGGCTACTTGTTTGCAAATTAATAATGCTTTCCCTAAGAGTTGCTGATCTTCAAATTGCACATTCGCTAAGCTGGCGATATGTTTTTTAACAATAACTACTACGTGAATGGGTGCCTCTGGGTCAGTATTATCTACTGCAATAATATCCTCGTCTTCAAAACGAATCGGAGTGATTGCCCCACCGTTAGCCACTTTACAAAAAATGCAGTCTGGTTGATGACCCATAATTAAAACACATTACTATCTATGGTTTGCCACTCACCATCTTCTTCCTTGTAGGCCTCTAATTTACTAGTTGTTTCTGTATCTGAATAAACATATTCGTATTGGGCTTTGCTGACCCCACGCCGATGAGCCCCAATAATTTTTCTATCTAAAACTACTGGACGGGTAACCAACATCAATTTCATTTTCCCCATTGGACTATTAAATGTGATGGTTTCGACCTCACCAATATCATCATCGCCCGGCATTTTAGTATGTTCTAACACCTCAAATTGATCTTCCACTCGATCTAAAATTTCTCCCCACTTTTCTTGATTCATCTTATTAACAATCTATT
>JAZDHT010000027.1:0-13161 GCA_043805615.1 Patescibacteria group bacterium
TCCAAGCGGTTATTGGAATTGAGCAAATGAAAAAATTGCCTTGGCGGGTAGAACGAAAGAAAACAATCCATGGACTCTATCAGCAACAATTGCAAGATATTCCCGAGATAGAGTTTATTCCCACTAATTTAGAAGACACTCCACCTTGGTTTATTGATATACTAGTGCCGACCGAGCGACGTGAGGGGTTAATAGCATATCTGAAAGAAAAGGGCATTGGCACTCGATTGTTTTACCCAGCCTTGCATGCTGAACCGGTTTATGCTAGATCAGGGTCCTACCCAATAGCGGAAGAAATTGCTCAGCGGGGGTTGTGGTTGCCATCATCATCAAAACTATCAGACGCACAGATTAAAATTATATGTGACGAAATCAGAAAATACTTTATTAGTACTAGATAATTTCATTAGACATGAGTTTATTTGTCAGAGTAAGAGATAAAATCCTTTCTATAGTTTTACCCAAGATTAAACCATCAGGCTATTGCGCAGTTAGGTCGTTAACAAATGATCTAGCTAGTCTCGTAGGCAAAAGCAACCCAATCATTATTGATGGGGGAGCTAATTATGGTGAGTTTACTGAATCATGTCTAAATAAATATCAAAATCCTACAATCTATTGTTTTGAGGCTAATCATGGTTTAGCCGAGTTATTAAAAAACAAATTTAATAATAAGTCCAATGTGCATATTGTAATGAAAGCGCTTGGTAATCAGGTTGGAGAAATACAATTTAATATTTCTCGAAATTTGCCTTCATCTTCTTTTTTGGAACGAGCGGAGCAGAACGAAAAGTATCATGGTAATACCAACGAAACCAACGCTGTTGTTGGTGTTGATATGGTCAAATTAGAGGATGTAATGAACCACTGTGAAGTAATCGATCTTCTGAAACTCGATGTTGAAGGATATGAGTTAGCAGTATTAAAGGGCGCAAATTGTATTTTGTCAAAGACCAGAATAATTATGCTAGAGGTTTGGTTTTCTGATGGCTATCAAGGCGCTCCTTACTTTTCTGACATAGATCATTATTTGAGAGAACATAATTTTAAGTTATTAAATCTATATAATCCTTATACTCACCCGGACATGCAGTTAACCACTGCGGATGCGGTTTTTGTTAATCAAAGCTATTTTCCTCGCTAGTAGCATTAATGTTGTTTGTCATGAATCAAAAATCACTTAAAATTGCTATTTACCCTGGTTATACTAACATGCTAAAAGATCAGATGTTTGATCTCAATTCCGCCGCCGGTAAACAGCTCGGAGGATTACCGATCTTCCAAAGGTATATTGCTCTTCGAGATTTACTAAATCAAAAAGGGATCGAATTACACACTTTTGATATGTACCCAAGTTTAAGAGATGTAGATTTATGGATCATGTTAGAAGCAAATCTTAAGGGTTATCTATTTCTGGCTAAGAATCTTATTAATCCCAATAAAGTAATTCCAGTAATTCTTGAACCCTCCGTAGTATCGCCTTGGGAATGGAAATATGTAAACTATTGGTCGCGCCTTCATCCTGCTGTGTTGACGTGGTCGCCCGGATTAGTGGTACAAGATGAGAAATTTAAAAAGTTTCACTATCTTCCTTTCACATTTGATGCTTCTAAATATAGCCACTTTATCTCTAAATCAAAAAAGAATCTTTGTTTGCTCATGCAGTCAAACAAGGCGTCTCGTGTGAAAGGGGAGCTATACTCTCTTCGCCGAGAAATTATCAGATATTACGAAAAGAGAGGGGATAATTTGTTGGATTTGTATGGTTATGGGTGGAACAGCCCAAATACGCAACATTTAGGCCCATCAGAGCCCTTTTACACGCCAATATATAAGGGCACAGCCGAAGATAAATGGGAAACATTTGCCGAATATCAGTTTATTTTTTGTATTCAAAATGCTATTCCTGCTGGTGATTTTGAATGTGATGCGTTTATGACGATGGCCACTGGGGCAGTTCCGATTTATCTACCGCCTCCAGATGCCGACAAATACATTCCAAGAGATACATACATTAATTACAACGATTTCAACAATTTGGACGATCTGACTGCCTACCTGCAGTCTATTGTTGGTACTCCAGTGTACGATGAATATAAGCAAAAAGGTTGGGAGTTTATTAATTCAGAAAAATTCAAACCATTCACAGTACAGCAATTTAGCGAAGATGTTTACGCTGTCATTAAATCAGTTAGTGAACAAATATATGGATAAATTCTATAATCTACACAATCTGATTAATATAAAAATTAACCAAGGTAAGCTGAATTTGGCTGACGGATATAACCACTACCTTAGATATTTTAATACTGATGATGCTCGATCAAACATTGACTACGAAGTCAAAGAATTTTCTCAATTCCAATTACCGAAAGAACATGCTGATGCTGGAGGAGTGATAGGGTTTAAAGATGGCGTTTGTTTTAACAAAGATAAATATGCACTAGTTTTTTCTGATAACAAAATTACCGAGTATACCACTTATCCAAATCGGGCAACTAATCTATGGATTCAATTGTTATTTTTAAAGCGTGATCTCAGTTTTATTCATGGTGCAGGTGTGGAAATTGATGGAAAGGGTGTAGTTTTTCCAGCTTTTGGTGGCACTGGAAAGACAGTCTTAATATCAGAGTTGCGCAAGCTCAATAATTGCAAGGTTTTTGGAGACGACTATGTGATAGTTAATAAAGCCGGAAAAATGTTTTCTTATCCCAGTGATTTTTCCATATACCCGTACCATATATCCATTTTCCCTGAGTTAAAGAATAGTACCTTTGCTAAATATTTGCAGAGCCGAAAAATATTTAGTCTATTCTATAACCTCAGAAGATTAATAAATTTTATCTGGCGGCGAATTAGCCAAAGTGGAATGCCGCTTTTATCTGGTTGGAATGCGGATTACGCGAAAGTACCTGCTAAACAACTGATCGGTGAAAACAATATTGGTCATCAAACCAATCTAACCATGGCTGTTTTTTTAAGTCGGTACAGTGGTGACGCAATTCGTGTTGAAGAGATGTCTCTTGATCAGTTAACGAAATCCACAGACGGGATATTATGGCTAGAATCACAACACGCGTTGCCCTACCTAGCCGTTTTATCGGCCTTTGGGCTAGTTGATGTGGCTTCTATAGCGGCGAGTCAGCAAAATGTGCTTAAAGGCTGTTTTGCACCATTGAAGCGGTTTCATGTATATATACCACACAAACTTGATGCGGATTCATTTGTTAAATATATGACCAAGTTTATCCAGGAAATATTGTAATGAAACAGCCAGCGATATC
This sequence comes from Patescibacteria group bacterium, assembly GCA_043805615.1. GTDB lineage: Bacteria > Patescibacteriota > Kazan-3B-28 > Kazan-3B-28 > UBA10110 > UBA10110. The sequence continues at coordinate 3,285 of JAZDHT010000027.1, forward strand.
AGTGCTTCTGTCAGTTTTTAATGGCGCCTCTTATATAGAAGTGGCAGTAGAAAGTATTTTACACCAGACTTTCAGGGATTTTGAATTTATTATTATAGATGATGGTTCCACCGACGAAACATCGAAAATTTTAGATAAATTTACGGATGATCGCATTGTTAGATTAGTCAATGAAAAAAATTTAGGGCTAATTAAATCACTAAATAAAGCCTTAGCGGTAGCACAAGGGAAGTTTATAGCTCGGATGGATGCCGACGACATCAGCCTGCCAGATCGTTTTCAAAAACAACTTGTTTATATGAGAGAACACCCAGAAATTGGTGTGTTGGGTACCGCCATGATCCAAGTTGATGAACGTGGGAGGCCAATTTCAGTTTTGGTACCTCCCATAAAACATGAACTTATTCTTTGGCAAACCCTATTTGGCTGTGCAATTTTTCATGCTACCACAATGATGCGTCGGGATGACCTTGTGTCGGTAGGTGGTTACAATGTTAACTATCTTCATTCGGAGGACTTAGAATTATGGAGTCGTTTATTCCAAAGAACTCAATTTGCCAATCTGCCAGAGGCGCTATATATTAGACGACTTCACCGAAGATCTATTATTAGTACGCAAGCTGGTAGCCAATATCGTAACGGTATAACTATTCGTCAGTGCTTGCTTAAATCTATTTTAGGGTATGAGGTGTCGGAAGATCTTGTGGATTGGTTATTACAATATAATTATTCTTTAAAGAGCGAGAAAAGAGCGTTAATTATTAAAATTCTAACTGATATTAATAGGAAGATTACTCCTACCTATGTGGAGTCAAATGATACTAAAGAAACATTGCAAAATGATCTGGCATATCGGATAAAACTTGCTAACCAAAGTTGGCCTAAGTTTTTGTTTAGACGAATAATATTGGGTTTAAGCAAAATAATACCCATTCCAATGAGACATAAATTAAAGACTGGGATAAGTAAATTTGTGAAATTATTGATGCCGGAACAATGATTGAAAAAGTTCGGCATTTTTGCCGATATGATGATTGCTCATAAATAATTTCTTAGCATTACCAACCAATTCATTGGCTCGAACAGGGTCAAAGATGAGTGTTCTTATGGCATTTTGTAGTTTTTCGATATTTTCTTCATCTACAACAAGAGCGAAATCGTTTTCTTTGGCATATTGAGCTAAATGACTACTGGCTGGAGCGTGTACTAAAATTGGTCGCCCAGATATAAGGTATTCAGTCATTTTGCCAGGGGTGGCAGTATTAATAATGTCTGGACTTTCGGTATGCCAAGACAGAGGCAGGAATAAGATATCTGCCTGGCTTTGAATCTTTGGCATTTCGGTAGCAGGGGCGACGGATAATTTAATGTATGATCGATCCAATCCTATTGATTTTAAATAATCTAAAGTTTGAGTAGCGTAAATGTTAATTTCTATATTTAAATCTGGCAGTTGATCAATGGCTTTTACTAGATCGCGCATACTGCCAAGCTGGGCCCAATAAATATTACCAGTAAATAAAATATTATATGGTGGCTCTGGTTGATAGGATGTTTGTAGGGCAAGATAAGGTGCAGGATCGGTGGCATTGTATATAATTTCTATTTTTTCAGCAATTTTATCGCCATATCTTTGTCGATAAAATTCTCTAGTCCCTTCATTGTTTACAATAATTTTTTCTGCTTCCTTACAAATTCGTTTTTCATAAAGATTGGCTAGCCATTTCCCCAAAGTTGGTAGCATGTTGCCCTTATAAATATCAAAAAAATACACGATAAAGGGTGTATTAGTGATTTTGTGTATATGATAAGTCGCAACTAGTGCCGGGCCGTAGTCCGAAAAACCTATTAGCGAGCTGAATTTCTGAGAGCGCACTAATTTGGTACCAAATTTGATCAGTAGAATAATTTGTATGATAGTTGCTGGGTCTCCAAGGATTGCTTTCACCCATTTATTCTTCTTTGCCGCCAATTTCAATTTGGTGGTAATATTAGATTTAACAATAATAGACGACAGCTTGGACGACAAATTATTATCGGCTCTATTTTGCCCAGAATCATTAACCACTATTTCTTGTTGATGAGTGGTTTTAGTGGCACGGGGCCGATCGTAAAAGAAATATTCACAATCTAACCAAGTACCTAGTTTAGCTGATGTATTATCTATATTGTAAAAACTAGTTAAAATAGAGTATAAGCTAATTGGCAGGTCGTGCAACAATTTATACATTACCTGGGGAGCTCCAGCCATTGTCGGAGGGGCGTATGATGAGATCAACAAAGTTTTATGTGATGAATTATTCATAAGTTTAACTAATGCCAAGAAAAAAAGTAGTATTTATAATAAATAATTTCTTAGTTGGTGGTGTAGAAAAGTTGCTTCTAGACATTATTTCTCGTTTAGATAAGCAAAAATTCGCTGTTTCAATTATAACAGTTTTCGGTGCCGGCCCAATGGAGGCTAGTTTTCGGGAGCTTGGTCTCCCAGTTTATTTTGCTGGTGGTAGGGCACCATTTTACATACAAAAATTTCTATATAAGATATGGTGGTTATTAATCACTCCTGGCATTATCTTTCGGCTAGTTTGGTGGCTGTGGCGTTTTCGGCCAGATGTAGTAGTTACATCGCTGTATCATGCAGATGTTATTGGCATGTTATCTAGCTGGTTAGCTGGTGTGCCAAGGCGTGTATTGATTCACCACGATGTTTATCAGGTGGGTCAGCTTCGAGCATGGTTAAAACGGGAGCTAGGGGTTGGATTAGCTACCACTATTGTAGCGGTGTCAAACACAGTAAAAGAGTTTGTGGTTGATTACTTTGGGGCCACTAACAGTCGGGTTGAAATTATTAGTAATGGGATTAATACAGAGAGCTTTAGGGGTGCCAACAGAGAAGCAGATTGTTCAATCGCAGTATTGGGCATGGTAGGCCGACTAGAGCCGGTTAAGGGGCCCACAGTATTTGCGGAGGCCCTGCAGATTTTACAAACCAAATTTAAAAAAACTCCCAGCAGTTTCTTGGGCGGGTCTGGTAGTCTAAAAGATGAATTAATTAGCTATGCTTCTAGTTGTTCTCTAAATAATCTTAAATTTGATGGGGTAATTCGAGATGTGTCTGCTTGGATGCAAAAAATAGACATCTTAATAGTCCCTTCTATAAGCGAAGGCTTCGGCCTGGTTGTTTTAGAGGGTCTTGCGAGTGGCAAAATAGTTATTGCGTCTGATTTGCCAGCGACTCGGGGGTTGATCACAAACGAAGTTAATGGGTTTTTATTCCAAGTTGGCGATGCCGAGGCCTTGGCTGGCATTATTTATCATCTAATCACTAATCAGGTAGTTTTCAACAAGATTCAACAAGGCGTACGACAATGGCGGCAAGAACAGTTACCGCATTACGATATTGATCAGGTGGCCAAGCGTTATGAAGAGTTATTATCCGAATGAGATGACCAAGATAATAAGGGCGTGATCAAACCATTGTCGTCATGACCATCAATACCCCTTCCTCTGATCAAGCCATCAGATCGTCCGACAATATGCAATACATCCCTTTCTATTATTCCTGGTTCGTATAAGCTCCCCCATAACCCTACAGAAATAGAGTACTTGCCCGGGCTTAACAAATTAGCTGGAATAGTACATACATTGCGATAAATCCCTTCTGGAAAAGTCTTCGTTTGTATATTCGGGTCATGGTTACTAAGCGAATAGAATAATAATTGGCCTTCTTGATTGTGCACCAATATAGTGGTGCCAATTTTAGCTGGGGCTTTAACCCTAAAGGTTATATAAATTTGTAGAGGTTGTTCGGTGGGGAACTCTGCTCCAATTGGTTTCCCATTGTTTAATACCCCTGTTTTTACTAACTGGGCTGAGGGTATAGCAGGGCCAAAATCTTTCCAGTCAACTTCTGAAATATCTTTGACATGATAATTTTCGTATTGGTTGATCACGGTGTTAACATCGCTATCACAGATTTTTTTACCATGATCCAATAGAATTGCCCGGGAGCATAGCGTACGAATAGTCTGCATATTGTGGCTAACAAACAAAACAGTGCGACCTTCTTTGCTAATACTATTCATTTTCCCCAAACATTTTTTTTGAAATTCCATATCACCAATGGCCAATACCTCGTCTACTAATAGAATTTCTGGTTCTAAATGTGCCGCCACCGCAAAAGCTAATCTTACGCGCATCCCACTAGAGTAATGCTTAACGGGAGTATCTAAAAATTTGTTTATATCAGCGAATTCAATAATATCATTAAACTTTTGTTTAATTTCATGGCGGGTCATTCCAAGGATTGCTCCATTAAGATAAATGTTTTCTCGACCAGTCAATTCGGGATGAAATCCTGTACCAATCTCGAGTAGGGAAGCAACTCGACCCCGCAAAGTAATTTTCCCAGTAGTGGGCGGAGTAATTTGTGCCAGAACTTTTAATAGAGTGCTTTTGCCAGAGCCATTTCTGCCAATAATGCCAACTACTTCACCTGTTTTTACCTCGAAATCTATGCCCTCTAAAGCTAAAAATTTATCATGATAGTGTTTCTTCTTGAATAGATTAGCTAAAACATCTCGTATTGCATCATACTGGGTGTGTTCTCCAAGATGGTAGGCTTTGCTTAATTTTTCTACTTTGATAATAGGTTGTTCCATGGGAAGATTTATAATTCGTCAGCAAAAAATCTTTCGGTTCTTCTAAAGTATGCTATGCCAACAATAAACACAGGTATTGCGATGACAGCAGAAATACCGAGTAATTGTGGCCAGTTTGGCAAAGGCAATCCTAAAAGAAAACTTCTTGATATGGTGATAATTCCGGTCATAGGGTTGAGCATGGCTAGTGCCTGAAATCGTTCAGGGATTATTTCTAAAGGATAAATTACCGGGGTAACAAACAATAATAGCTGAGTAAAAAAAGGCAGAATATATCTGACATCACGGTATCTGGCATTTAGGGCTGTTAAAAAAAAGCCTGCTCCCAAAGCTATAATAAGGGTCAAAATCAATAAAATTGGCAATATTAAAATACCTTGCCAATGTGGTGTGTATTGGTAGAACCACATCAATCCTAAAAGCACAATAAAGGCAAATATAAAGTCCACTACTGGAGTGGTTGCTTGTGCTATTGGCAGAATAATGCGAGGGAAATACACTTTTTTAATCATATTCTCATTACCGACTAGACTGTTGCTAATATCAGTTAAAGCAGAGTAGAAGTAATTCCACAAAAGTAACCCAGCGTATACAAATACTGGGTAGGGTATGCCTTGGGAGGGGACATTCATAAGTCGCCCAAAAAACAAACTAAAGATAATCATTGTTATGAGCGGTTGAATAATAGCCCATGCAATACCGATTACAGTTTGCTTGTAGCGTACTTTAATGTCTCGCCAGATGAAAATATACAGTAATTCCCGAAATCGCCACAATTCCGGTAAATTAATTTGGGCTAGTCCTTTAGGTGGAGTGATCTCATAGTGTAAGCCCGGTAGTGCTGAAGATGCCGGCTTTATTGATGATTTATTGAGCTGATCATGATTTATATTGCTGGTCATAGGATGTTATTATCTATATATCGGTATCGGAGTAGGTTCGGTTATATTCCCTATTCATAAAACAGCTTGCAATTTGAAGTATTAGCTAACTTACCACCCAGCTTTTTATACCTGAAAATGGTCAAAAACTCAAGGCCAGAGATAACTTCTAACCTTGAATGATTTTCTTTTTAATAAAAAGAAATTAACTATCACCATAATAATAGATAGTTTTATCAGTCCAGCATAAATCGGAGAAATCCAATCTTCCATCCCCAGGATAATTTGAACCCAGATAATGCTGTAAAAGAAAACGCCAGAAAGGGAGGTTTTAGTGGCTTTGATAAAATATTCATAAATTAGTCTGAATAAAATCCCCATCCAAAACATTCCCAAAATAATTCCTAAAATCCCAAAATTAAGATACCAATCGCCGACCATGGTTGGCCCGATGCTGGTTTTAAGATCACTTGGACCCACTATCCCCATCCGATGACCGAAGTCATTGCCATAAGCATTCATGCTTAAGGGTTTGTCTTTCCAGATAAACCTGGGTGGGCCTAGGGTGACAAAAAAGTTTAGCAATGACTTGCCATGTAAAAACGGTTCCTGACTTTCCACTATTTTTGAAAAAATAGTGGATTGATCGATTCGGTTTAAAAAACTGCTACCAATTAAACTATCTAGACCCGAAACTTTGACACTTGCGTCTGAAACTGTTAAATAGTTTTGTAGAGTCACATCCTTCCGACAAAATCTGCCGAATGGAAAAAGAAACAGGATAATTATCATTAGCCAAAGCGTGATGCGCCAATACTCTATTTTAATCAAGTAAGACCGAACAACCAGATAAAGAAATATCGGGACAATCACTAAAAATTTACTGCAAGTCGGCAAACCATAGCAGATCTCAAAGGCAAAAATGCCATAAGCTAGCCAGCGCCAATGAGTGTACCGGAGGTCTCCCATTTTTTTTAATTGAAAGTAACCAATAAAAGCTATGACTAATGCCAGATATCCCAACCAGTTCAATAGACCAATCAAACTGTAAAATGAGCTGGCGACAAAAACCGGATTCTGAGTGACATGGGAATAGCCACCGGCCCAGATGTCAATGATTTTTACCACTAAACCACCTAGAAAAACCGCTAGTAACACCCAGAACGCCCTAGTGAAATCCCAATCCTGTTTCAGAACATTGGGTATTCTTTGGGCGATTTTAACTGTCCACGGAGTCATATAGCCAAGCATCAGAAAAGCCAAGCCGATGGTTAAATAAGCCATTGCTTGATAATTTATGTGATAATTGGCCAGCATAGTTTTACTGGCAACCCCTAAAAATACCAAAGTTGGCGCCAAATAAAAAATCAGCAAATAATACAACATTGCCGAACCCCCCAGATTGAATAAATCAATTTTTTCTATCCTCGCTTTAAAATTTTTGGATAAAGTTTTTATCATTATTCTAGAGAGAACTAATGGTCTCCAACATTTTAGTTAATTGAGTTTTCATATCATAACCACTATTTTGACAGCGCTCCCGACCAGCAGTGGCAATTTTCTCCCTGTCGGCATCAGCGCTTAAATATTTTTTGACCAGAGTCAGTAGCTCTTCGGGTAAATCGAAAAAAACCACTTCCTGGCCTTCTTTAAAGAATTCTTGATGTCTAGGAGTTCTTTCGGCGAGCATAAAGCCACGGCAGGCTGGAATTTCCACGCTCCGAGAGGTTATCTCATCTCGGTTGATCTTTCTTAAAAAGCATAAATTAATTTTAGTGGCATTAATGGCTTTGATGTAATCTTGCCCGTGAAGGATCTGATTCTTAATGATTAAATTAGGGTGTTTATGTAGCCATTTTTCCCAGCCCGGGCCCCACACTGTCACTGGGATACCCTGTTCAGCCAAATAGAGCATCTGATTGGCTCGATCGGGCTCAAAACCGCCGACAAAACCAACTTCAGCGCCGAAGTGTTTTTGATCTACCTCGCTTAAGATTAAAGGTTGATGAAAGCTACTATCATAAGAGTCCAGCACTAGAGCGGTTTTTGGAGCGCCCAGCTGTTTTAATTCATCCAGATTATAAATCTTGGTAGTAAAAACCATATCGTAATAACGCAACCCCCAAAGATAGTAAAACGACTGGTTATGCCAAGCGAACATATCATCCTCTGAACAAGAAACCAACTTTGCCTCTGGCAAAATTTTTCTGACTATTTTCAAGGTGCTAGGCTTGATGGTTAAGCCCTTTTCAATCCAGATAACTTCATAATTGTTTTGCAAAATCTTTTCTTTTAACTGGCGGTTAGCCGAGGTAATATCCAAGGGAAATTTTATTTTCCAGCCCACCCGGGCCAAAAAAGAGTAATGAGGCTCGAAAGACCGCCAGTCTATTGGGGTCATTGAAATGCCATCCACTTGATGCCCCGAATCAATTAAAGTTCGGTATCTCAGAAAGCTTCTTTCGTATTCGTTCAAATAGCCCACAAATAAAATTTTCATTGAATGGGTGTTTTTTTAGCCCTGGCAATCAGATTTTGAGTAAAGATTCCTTTAACTGATCCTGTCTCGATTAAAAGATAAAGCTGCAAAATAAGTTCAATTCCTCTCCATAATATAGCGCGCACAAATGATTTGAGGCCATGAATAACCGGTCTAGTCGGGAAAACTTTAATATTATTAAAATTAGACATCCTCAAGACTTGGCGAATGCTGCCTTCCCCAAGGCTTACTTCATGAGTAAAATCACCATACCGAAACCGACCGCTGAATGGGCTCTCAGCATTTGGAGTTTGTATCACCACCACCCCCCCGATTTTAAGAGACCGATAGATTTGTTCCAGCACATCAATAATCTTTTCCTTGGGGAAATGTTCGATGACATCACGCATAAAAACGGCATCATAAACATTCGACTTATCGCTTAAGAATTCTATCAGATCAGCTTGCTGAATATGGTTTATTCCTAATTTTTTTGTCGCTGCAATCTGTTCAACACTAATATCTATACCTTCAGAATTTTGATAACCGATTTGCTGAAGCCAATAAACAAAGCCACCAGTGCCACACCCTAAATCAATCAGAGTTGTGTTTTTATCTTTTGGTAAAAATCTGCCGAAATATCTTCGCCAGACAGGAAATTGTTTTTTAATCTGGCCTAAACTTATCTCGCCAGAAAAATAGGCGGTATGAGTAGAAATATATTTTGAGTAAAATTTATCGCGATAGTTCATGGAATAAATTAAAGATTAAAACATTCTATAATTTTTTGCCAGATGTTTTCTGGGGAATAATAATTGACTATATAATCTCTAGCATTATTACTAAACTCTTTTTTTCTATCAGCACCAAAATCTAAAAATTCAATTATTTTTCTCGATAACTCCTCGGGATCATTATTTTTAACTAGAAATCCGGTATAACCGTCTTTGATGAAATCTTCCGTTCCACCACACCGAGTAGAAATTATCGGTATGCCACAAGCCAAAGCCTCCAAAGCGGAGATACATAGACCTTCTTGGAATGAAGGCACAATAAATAGAGAGGCATTTTGATAGTAAGGCAATAATTCTTCCGCTTGAGCGAGCCGTCCTAAAATTTTAACCGAATTGCTAATGTTTAGGGTTTCGATTAATCCCATCAACTTCTTGTTAAGATTCTCGCCGATCAAGATTAATTGTAAATCCGGATAATTGCCCCTTACTTTAGAAAAAGCTGTCAATAAAAGCGAGATATTCTTTCGTTCGTCGGTCAGTCTGCCAGTAAAAAGCAGATAATTGTTCTTTCTTTGGAGATAGTCGAGAGGATAAAATTTATTGATATCAATTGAATAGGGGACGATATCTATTTTTGTAGGATTAATTTTATATTTTTCGATAATTTTATCCCGAGTATAAACACTTAAGGCCAGAATTTTATTAGCTTTTTTAAAGATGAGATGCTCAAAGTACAACAAAATCGGTAAAGATAAGAGATCTCTGATTTTTCTTAAGCATGGCTCTTTTTTGATCCGATTTATCTTATCTTCATATAGCGTAGTGGCCACCCAGACAGAGAATTTTTTGTTAAACAGGGCAAATGGCAAAGCGCAGTGGTTACTTCCACTAGCTACAAAAAAAATATCTCCATCTCTGGTGGCTTTTTCCCATGACCACAAATTCAAAATGTAATTTAAGAATTCAAATACCAACCACCTCCTTTTGATGGCAATTCCTTGCATATCATTAGAACTCTCTCTGAACATTTCTTTGGAGAGATGGCTGTGGTCAAAATCTTTACGCAAACTTACGACAAGATTATAAATTAAATAAGATGCAAATCCTGATTCAACCGCCTTA
>JAZDHT010000028.1:0-2628 GCA_043805615.1 Patescibacteria group bacterium
GGAACAGGCATTATTTTAATATCATAAATCTTCTTTTGATAAATCTCGTTGTTCAAATTACGTCTAACCTTAAGCAGATCCCACAGGGTTCTTATGGCATCCCGGCCAGCCCGGACTTTGCTTGCCCCATCGTTATACCAATCCACTCCTACTTCCTTAAAAGAGTAACCTAAATGGTGGGCAATTGCTAATGCTTCAAAATCAAAACCAAAACGATTAATGGTCACTCGCTCGAAAATCTCTCTGGCCGTATCCCGTTGGAATAATTTGAACCCGCACTGGGTATCGTAAGCTCCCGGCACTGCTAACCAACGTATAATTAGATTACTCAATCGACTTAAAATTATCCGATGTCTGGCTTGGGGAATATGGATTTTAGCCCCGGTGCAATGCCGAGAGCCAATTACCACCGGGTATTGCTCGGCGTAAGGCAACAGCTTGTCAATCTGATCAATCGGGGTGGCATTATCAGCATCCGAAAACAGAATGTACTGCCCCAGAGCGGATAGCACCCCTTGCCGAACCACCGCCCCTTTTCCTCGATTTACTAAATTAGAAACTAATTTTAACTGGGGCCATCCTTGGGCAACCGCATCAATTATTTTGTGCGTTTCATCCGTGCTACCATCATTGATTATTAACACTTCGTAGAGATATTGCTGTTTATCCAAAAATGTTCGCAGTTCAACTAAAGTTTTGCCAATGCGTTTCTCTTCATTATAAGCAGGGATAACTACTGAAAGAAAAATTGATTCGCTCATTTGGGGGCAACAAAGAAAATATTAGTAATGGTAGGGTGAACTTTTATTTGGTTGAAACTGGTACCCAACAAGTTCTTTAGATCATCAACTGACATCTCGTTATGGAAGGGTTCTTTAATTTTATAGTGTTTGGTATTGGAATGGTAGGTGATGCTTAAGAAGCGCAGTTTCCAAAACAGCGAATTGCGGGGGACTGAGCCAACTAACACCCCACCATTTTTAAGCACCCGAAAGATTTCACTTATCACTTTTTCCGGATAAATCAAATGTTCTAATACTTCAGCGGCCACCACTAAATCAAAAGTGGCATCAGGGTAAGGAATACCCTCTTCTACATCACATAATTGCCCTTTTGCTTCTGGAACATATTTTTTTAAGCGTTCCAGGTTGCGCGGGTTTAAATCTAACCCCACTGAACCAGCTGGCAAATGTCGAAGGATAAGTCCTGTCCCACAACCTACTTCCAAAGCCAGGGGGGTACTTTTGAGATAAGGACGCAACAATTTCAACAACCACCATTCTCGGTATTTGTGCAAAAAACTTTCTGGCCCGCGCAGATTGTCAGCTGTATCAGTCCAATCATAAGTCTCCACCTCCTGATAATATCGCTTGGTCAGTGTCTTATAATCCGGCCAGCTTAAATGAGTGGGTTTACTTTCTGATATTCGCCGTTTATATGAGGGATGATTTATGTTGTCCAAAAATAATGAATTTATAGGTTAAGAAATTCCAGGCCCAGACAATAAAAACTGATACAACCTTAACTATATTATAACGCCAGCCAAACGCCAGTCCTGCCCAATAAGTTTCTGCGGCAGGTAGACCATATTTAAGAATCAGGGTAGAAATGCCTAAGCCAATTAGATTAACTGCCACAAACCCACCAAACTGTCCAAGACCACCAGCTTTCTTATCCTGAAAAGTCCAATATTTTGAAAAAAAATAACTATTGGTGACTGCTAACGAAAAAGAAACCGCATTAGCCGGCAAAACCCCCCAATGTCCGACTTGGACCAAAAAATTTAACACGCCAAAATCTATGGCGGTATTACCTAATCCGACGATGGCGAATTTAATAAGTTGGTAACTGATTTTAAAATAACGCGCTTTGTTTTTGTCATCCTGACTCCCTCGACCATTCTCGGGATAAACTCCGTGGAGGGATCTCTGAGTTTTAGTGTCTCGAGATTCCTCGACTTCGCTCGGAATGACAGGATGGTTATTTTTTTGAGGTATTATCATTGTTGTTTCCGAGCTAAAATTACTATACTACTACCGAAAGGAAAACGGCTGAACCGTAACCATACGGCTTCCAGTTTACCCAAGCTAATCAATAAGCTATTCAACCAGGATGGCAGATTCACATATTGTGTCTGTCGCCCTGGAGAATTTTTTAATAACCCGCGTTGTAATATAAACAGCGGGAAAGAAAAACCAAATATATATGTAGAAAAGATGGGAGAAAAATTATTTTTAATTAATAATCGTAGCAATTGATTTAATTCGTACCGCCGATAATGATTGAGTGCCCTATCGTGCGGACCGAATAACCACTGATGAGCCGGTACCGATATAAATAATACGCCTCCAGAGCGCAAAACTCTCCCCCACTCTCCTATCGCCCGTGATTCGTCTGGTAAATGCTCCAGGACATCAAAAGCGGTTACTAAATCAAACTCGCGATTCTCAAACGGCAAATCCTCTGCCCTACCCAACACCGCCTTACCCTGAATGTAACCTCTCGACTGCGCTCGGGGAGTAAGATGTAATTCATCGACCAACTCGGGGATCATATGGTTGGCGGCCGAATTCGCTAATGCCACTGCCATTTCGCTACTATCCACGCCAGTCACGTCACCGAATTTTT